>NZ_JRMK01000260.1:0-2855 GCF_000972925.1 Mycobacterium sp. UM_Kg1
ACTGGGCGCCGCGGCCGAACACGCGCTGCTGATCGACCTTGATCCCGGCCGACTGCGTTACGCCGAATGCGCCGGCACCATCGAACTGCACCTGCCGGAGCCGTTGGCGTGGCATGGCTCTGGGGAAGCCGCACTGCCGGCGCTGCTGGGCGAGCAGATCCTGGCGGGCCACCTGCAACCGCTGGCGGCCGCGGTGCGCCGGCTCGGCCCGATCTCCGAGCGGCTGCTGCTCGGCAACGCCGCCGCCGCGGCGCTGGGCGCCGCGCACGCCCTGCACCGGCACCACGGCGGCACCCTGACCGACCAGCTGAGCTGGAAGCTGGCGCGGCGCCTGGTCGACGACGAACGCCTTGCCGGGACACTGCGTTTCGACGGCCCCGGAACCGGCTATCGCCGGACCGGCTGCTGCTTGTTCTACCGCACGCCCGGTGGCGGACTGTGTCACGACTGCGCGCTGAGCCACCGCCCGGCGGCTCGTCCGCCACGCTGAGCCACACACAAGACCAGCGGCGAGTTGCTCAGGGCGCCTGGGTCTGCTGCTGGTTCATCCAGGTCCCGGGTGTCATCGGGGTGATCACGCCGCCGCTCAAGGCATTACCGGTCAACGCGGTCAACCCGCCCGGTACCGGGCCCGGCGAAGCGTCGTCCTCGGAATCCTCCAGATCCATGTATTCGTAGCCGCGGCCGAGCATGTCGAGCTTCGCCCGCCGGCGCCGGCGCGCTTTGGCCGGCACCTCCGCGGCAGCGGCGGGCGCCGCAACCTCGCCGGTGTCGGGCTCCGGGGCTCGGCGACGCCGCGCGCTGCTGCCGGCCGCCCGGCTGGCCTGCTGGCGCAGACCGGCCACCAGGTACATCGCGGACAGGCCGTCCACCGGGGCCAACGGCGGCGCCGGCGGCGGCCCGGGCGGCGGCGGCGCCGGCGGGACCGGAGCGGGGGCGGGCGCGGGAGCGGGCGCGGACACCAGAGCCGAAGCCGGCGGGGTGGGGGCCACCGTGAGACCGGCGAACGGCGGCGCGGGCGGTGCCACTGCGACCGGAACGCCGGGCACGGCCGCCAGGCCGGACAGCCCGGCCAGCCCGGCCAGCGGCGCGGCGGCCAGCGGCGCGAGCATGGTGGTCAGCATCGGCAGCATCACCGGGATCAGCACCACCGCCTGCTCCAACAAGGTCTTGAGCAGGGCGATCACATCGGTGATGATGGTGCCGACCGCCTCGACGGCGGTGAACATCAGGGTCATGGCGATGGTGGTGGGATTTCCCGAGGCGAAGGCCGCGGCGATATCGGCGGCGATGAACGCAAAGGTCTGCGACAGATAGGCGGCGAACGAGCCGATGTCCATCGGGTAACCGATCGCGAACGCGATGTTGTAGGGGCTCAGAAAGCTCAGCGGATTGCCCAGGATCGGCAACCACGGATTGAAGCCGCCGAACATCGACTGCAGGAACGGGTTGGCGGCCAGCTCATTGATCATCGGCTGCAGCACGTTGTTGTAGAAGTCGACATAGCCGCTGTTCTGCAGCCACTCCATGATCTCGTTCTGCCGATCCGGTGGCAGCTGCGGCTGGCTGGCGTCGGCGGCCTTGGCGATCTGCGGCGCGGCGGGGGTCTGCGGGCTCGAGGCCACCGCTGCCCCGGCCACAGCCTGGTACGTGGCCATCACCGTGGCGGCCTGCAGCCACATCCGGCCGTAGTCGGCCTCGTTGATCGCGATCGGGATGGTGTTGACACCGAAGAAATTGGTGGCCACCAGCGTCGCGTGGGTGGCGTGGTTGGCCGCGAGCTCGGCCAGCGTCGGCATGGCGGCCAGCGCGGCACCGTAGGCGCTTGCCGCGGCCTGGTGCGCGACAGCGTTGACGGCGCTGTCGAAGCCGGCCTGCAGCAGCCACGCCAGGTAGGGAACGTTCGCCGCCACGTACGCCTCGGCGCTCGGTCCCTGCCACGCACCGGCCTGCACCTCGGCCAGCAGCGCCGTCAGCTCGTCGGCGACAGCGCCGTATTCGGCGCTCAACGCACTCCACGCCGACGCCGACGCCGACAGTGGACCCGCACCGGGACCTGCCGACAGCAAGGTGGAATGGACTTCAGGAGGAGACGCGATCCAGATCGGCGCAGTCACGTTGGCCAGCTCTCTCGGGTTGCCCGCCCGGAATAGCAGGATGCAACGACGAGTGGGTCTGGCTCTCGGGGTGAGTGACTCCCCGATCACAGTGGCGGGACCGCTCCGGATTCGCACCGGATTCCTATCTCGTCATCGCCTGACCGGTGCATTGTCGCACGCCGACGGGCCCGGCCAAAGCCAAACATGATCCGGACGCCGGTGGCAGGCGCGATCGGCGACCCGCGTGAACTGTCCCGCGGCCCCGCCGGGGCACCGGGTAATCTGCCGACCGTGTCCGACCCGGTGAACACCCCCACGATCTGCCTGAACATGATCGTACGAGACGAAGCCCACGTCATTGAGGAGGTGCTGAGCGCCACCGCGCCCTACATCAGCGCGTGGGTGATCGTCGACACCGGCTCGCAGGACGGAACCCAGCAGGTGATCCGCGAGCACATGGCGGCCCTGGGCATCCCCGGCGAGCTCTACGAACGGCCCTGGCGCAACTTCGGGCACAACCGCACCGAGGCACTGACCCTGGCCCAGGGTCGCTGCGACTATATCTTGGTGATCGACGCCGACGACACGATTGTGGGCACACCGGATTTCACCGGCCTCGACGCCGACATCTACGAGATCCGGATCCGGCAGGAAGCCGTCAGAGGCTGGCGCCCGCAGTTGTTCCGCGATGGGCTGCCGGTGCGCTACGTCGGTGTGGTTCACGAGTACGTCGAATGCGATGAAGACCACGTCATC
>NZ_JRMK01000261.1:0-2829 GCF_000972925.1 Mycobacterium sp. UM_Kg1
CCCCGAGCGAGCCGGCCACCTCGGCCAGCGACACCGCCGACCCCGTCTCGGCGACCAGGTCGACGGCGGCGGCGATGATCCGCCGACTGGCCTCCTCGTCGGTGTGCGGCGGGTTTCCGCCCCAACCGCGCCGCCGGGCCATCAGCGACCTGCTTGACAACGGCAATGCACCGAACAATCATACGCCCAAGCGTCCCGTCGTATGTTTGGAGCTGAGGTAGCGATGACCGACCTGATCGTGCGCAAGCTGCGGTTCGCTTTCGCCGAGCACCCGGTGCCGTTCCTGTGGAACGAGGCCAATCCGGCGTTCTCGTCGATGGCCAACGCGGTCTCGCTGCTGGCTATCGGCTTCGAGAAGATGATCGGCGGCATGATCGCCGAAGCGATGCCGCGCATCACCGACCCCGCCGTGGCCGCGGAGGCCGATGCCTTCGTGCGGCAGGAGGGGCAACATTCCATGGCCCACCGCGGTCATGCCAAAGCGCTGGTGAAGGCCTACCCGGGGCTCAAGGAGACTGTCGATGCCTGCAACGCCATGTTCGACAAGATGTCGGCTGAAAAGTCCCTGGACTATCGGCTGGCGTACACCGCCGACCTGGAGGCCACCTTCACCCCGGTCTTCAAGTTGATGCTCGACCACGACGACACCCTGTTCGCGCCGGGCGACGACCGGGTGGCCTCGCTGTTCTTGTGGCACTTCGTCGAAGAGGTCGAGCACCGCAGCTCGGCGCTGATCATCTACGACCACGTCATCAACGACCCGTGGTACCGGATGCGGATGGCGCCGTCGATCTTCAAGCACGTGATGAGCGTGATCAAGGTGGCGTGCGAGGGCTTCAACCGGCATATTCCGGTGGAGGACCGCCAGGTCGACGCGCTGTCACTGTTCAGCACCTACCGCGCCAAGCAGGCCTGGCGGCGACGGGTGCCGTTCGGCTGGCCCGCAGATCAGGGCCCCATCGAGGATGCCTTCAAACATTTGCCGAAACGTGAAATGGCTACCGCGGTAGCCGGTATCGTCCGCAGCCAGTTGCCCAATCACAAGCCGGCTCACGAGAAGATCCCGGCGCTGGCCAACCAGTGGTTCGCCCGCTACGACGAGGGCTACGACGTGACCAAGTGGTACACCGCCGAGGAGAAGAGCGCCTGATGCCCGACCTGTGTACCCCGACGTTCGAGCGCCTTGCCGAGTCGCTGGGCTTCTCGTGCGGCCAGGCCGGCGGCCTGCTGGAATTCCGCAACCCGCTGCAGCTGGAGAACTGGACGCTGCCGGTACTGGAGATCACCGTGATCGCCGGGGCGGTGCTGGCCCTGGTCTACGCGATCGCGCGGTACCGTCGCGGTGATGCCACTAACCTGGCGCTGTGGTTCGGGGCGATCGCCTACCTGCTGATCATCGAACCGCCGCTGTACTTCCCCGGGGCGTTCGGGATCGCCGACCACGTCGACACGATGTTCGCGCACAACCTTTTCAGCGTCGAATTCCTGTGGGGCCGGCTGCCGCTCTACATCGTCGCGATCTATCCGATGATGGCCACGATTTCCTTCGAGATCGTCCGGACCCTGGGGGTCTTCCGACGCTACGGGGCCGTCGTCGGGGCGATCTGTGTGGGTTTTGTGCACCACGCCTTCTACGAGATCTTCGACCACCTGGGGCCGCAGCTGCGCTGGTGGGAATGGTCGGTGGACAACCCGCTCAACCAGCCCCTGTTCACCTCGGTGCCGATGGGCAGTGTGGTGGTGTTCGCCGCGCTGTGGCCGGCCTCGCTGGCGTTGTGCGTGCAGCTGTTCGTCGGGCGTCAGGTCGACCAGGGCAAGACGGTGCGCGGACCGCGGCTCGTGGCGCGCACGGTGGTCATCGGGGTGCTGGCCTCGCTGGGTACCGGGATCCTGCCGCTGCCGGCGACCCTGCTGGGCGCCGCGACGAACGGTCGCCTGATCGGGATCGGCTATGCCGCGGAGCTTTTGGTGATTGTCGGCGTGGCGGTGCCGGTCCTGGTCCGCCAGTGGCGGCAGCAGCGGTCGAATCCCCTCGCCGAGGGCCGCTACGAAAATCCGCTGATGACCCGCTACGCCGCGGTGTATCTGGCCGTCATGGGGGTGCTGTGGCTGAGCGCCCTGCCGGACTACTTCGGTGCGGTGGGCGGGCAGACCGCAGACGGCGACCCGATCGGCTCGCTGTGGTACGCCGCGCTGTGCTTCGCCGTCGCCGGCCTGAGCGTGGCGGCCGCGGCAACCGTCCCGCCGATCCGGGAGCCGCAAGCCGAGCCCGAGCCGGTGGCCGCCGGGCACTGAACCCCGACTGCGGCCCGCCGTGGACGCCGGGTGCGGCGCTTGGCAGACTGTTGCCATGGCGCAGATCACGTTACGTGGAAACCAGATCAACACCGTCGGCGAGTTGCCGGCCGTCGGCTCGGCAGCACCGGCGTTCACCTTGGCCGGAACCGACCTGAGTCCGGTCGAAAGCGGGCAGTTCGCCGGTAAGCCGGTCCTGCTGAACATCTTCCCGTCGGTCGACACCCCGGTCTGTGCGACCAGCGTGCGGACCTTCAACGAGCGGGCCGCCGCCGGCGGGGCCGTGCTGTGCGTCTCCAACGACCTGCCGTTCGCGCTGAAGCGGTTCTGCGGTGCCGAGGGCATCGAGAACGTCACCAGCGCCTCGGGGTTCCGGGACAGCTTCGGCGACGACTACGGCATCACCATGACCGATGGTCCGCTGGCCGGACTGCTGGGCCGGGCCATCGTGGTGATCGGCGCGGACGGCAACGTCGCCTACACCGAGCTGGTGCCGGAGATCGGCCAGGAGCCGAACTACGACGCGGCTCTGGC
>NZ_JRMK01000262.1:0-2804 GCF_000972925.1 Mycobacterium sp. UM_Kg1
ATCAACTCCTCCGGCATCAGGTGCGCGGCCATCGATGCGACGTTGACGATCGCGGCCCCCTCGGGCGCCACGGCATAGAAGACCTCGTTGACGTTGAGGGTGCCGATGGCGTTGGTACGCATGACATAGGGCGCATCGCCCATGCTGGGGCTCACCCCGGCGGTATGGATCACCGCGGTGACGGGCCCGATGCCGCCGGCGACGTCGAACAGCGCGGCCACCGCCTCGCGGTCGGTGACGTCGCAGTGCACGCTCGTGACGTCGAAGTCTTTCAGCGCGGCCACCGTGGCGGCCAGCCGGTCTTGCCGGACATCGCAGAGCACGACCGGTTGGTCACGCCCGACGATCTTCGCGGTGGCCGAACCCATTCCGCCGCCGCCCCCGGTGATCACTGCGACCATCGCGCTAATCCCTTCCCGTCATGCCTGCGCCAGCCGCTGCTGCGCATAGCGGGCCGCCCACTCGGCCCGCGGCCGGATCGACACATCGACATCGGTGGCCGTCGCACGCAGCGCGCCTACCGTCGCCTGCTGTCGTGGGATGTGCGCGAAGGGATCCCAGCTGAAGAACCGGCAGGAGTTCTGCCAGGTGATCTTGTCGATGTCGGAGTCGTCGGCACCGGCGGCCTGAAGTTCGGCGAGCACCTGTTCGGGGGCGTCCGGCCAGAAGCAGTCCGAATGCGGGTAGTCGCACTCCCAGGCGATGGTGTCGATGCCGATCTCGTGGCGCAGCTTCAGCGAGGTCTTGTCGGTGACGTAGCAGGCCAAGGAATGCTCGCGAAACACCTCGGACGGCAGCTTGTCGCCGAAGTCGCGGCGCAGCCACTTCTGGTTGGTGTAGTGCCGGTCGCTGCGATCCAGATAGAACGGGATCCAGCCGATTCCGCCCTCGGAGAACGCGAACTTCAGATCCGGGTAGTTGCGCATCGCGGGTCCCCACAGCAGGTCCTGGGCGCACATCGCCGACACCTGGGTGGCCAGGATGATCATGTTGTCGATCGGCGCGTTGGGCGCCATGCTGATCGCCCCGAAGCCGGTGCCGATGTGCAGGCACATCACCACGTCGCACTCCGAAAGGGTGGTGAACACCGGCCCCCAGTAGTCGTCGTCGTTGTAGCTGGGCAGCCCCTCCAGGTGTGGCAGCTCGGGCATGGTGACCGCACGACAGCCCTTGGCCGCCACCCGGCGGATCTCGGCGCACATCGCCTCGGGGTTCCAGGTCGGCAGGATCGCGATCGGGATGAACCGGCCCGGGTAGGCCCCTGCCCACTCGTCGATATGCCAGTCGTTGTAGGCCGACACCATCACCAATGTGACGTTCTCCCGGGTCATGTTGAGGTGGCGCGCGGAGAATCCGGTGAAGGTCGGGAAACACATCGACGCCAGAATTCCGTTGCGGCTCATGTCCCGGACCCGCTCGTGCACGTCATAGACGCCGGGGCGCATCTCGGCGAAGCCCGCGGGATCGCGGCCCCACTCCTCGGCGGGCCACGACACCACGGCATTGAGTCCGCTGACCCCCTGCGGGCGCCCTTGGTACATCCACTGGTCGACGCCGTTGTCGCCGGTGACCACGATCGGCGCCTCGTCCCGGTATTTGGCCGGCACATGGCGCAGGAACATGTCGGGCGGCTCCACCACGTGGTCGTCGATGCTGACCAGGATCAAGTCGTCGATGTTCACAGCTCTACTAGTACCCTGGAAAATCGTGACCGTCTCCGCGCGTTCGGCCATAGATTTTGCAGAACCGGCCATCATCGATCTGCGCCGCGGGGGCCGTGCCCGGGCCGGCAGCTACCTCTACGAGGGACGGCACCTGGTGACCGGCTGGCACTCCCACGACATGCACCAGATCGAGTACGCCGTCGGCGGCGTGGTGGAAGTCGAGACCGCCGCGGCGCACTATCTGTTGCCGCCGCAGCAGGCGGCCTGGATTCCCGCCGGCCTTCGGCATCAGGCCGTCATGCGCGCGGAGGTACGCACTGTTGCGGTGATGTTCGACCCCGAACTGGTCGCGCATGCCGGCGACCGGGCCCGCATCCTGACCGTCTCGCCCCTGATCCGGGAGATGATGCTGCACTCGCTGCGCTGGCCCATCGAACGACTCGACGGCGACGGTGTCTCCGACGACTTCTTCCGCACCTTGGGACATCTGGTGTCCGCGGCGCTGGAGCATGAGGCGCCGCTGAGCCTGCCCACCTCGGATCATCCGATCGTCGGCGCGGCCATGGTCTACACCAAACAACACCTGGCCTCGGTGACCGCTGCCGAGGTCGCCCACGCGGTCGCGGTGTCCGAGCGGACCCTGCGGCGGCAGTTCGAAGCGGTGGTCGGCATGTCGTGGCGCACCTACCTGCTGCATGCCCGGATGTTGCAGGCCATGGCGCTGCTGGCGGCACCGGACCAGGGCGTGCAGCAGACCGCCGCGGCGGTCGGTTTCGAAAGCCTGTCGGCGTTCACCCGGGCGTTCACCCGATTCGCCGGCGAGGCCCCGTCGGCTTACCGCCGCAAAATCACGGCGGCGTGACCGGCGGCTACTTCGCCGGCGAGTAGTTCGGCTTGCCCAGGCCCAGGACGTACTGGGCGATCATGTTGCGGAACACCTCCAGGGTGCCGCCGTAGATCCCGACCAGCGGCGCGAACCGGAACACGTACTCCGCAGCCCCGCCGTCGATGGCGCCGTCGGTGTCAATCGGCAGCGCCGACGCGCTTCCGAGCAGGTCCATCAGCTCCGGCGACACATCGCGCATGGCCTGCGCCAGCGCCACCCGCCCGAATATCGAGGGCGCCGACAGGGATGCCTCC
>NZ_JRMK01000263.1:0-2798 GCF_000972925.1 Mycobacterium sp. UM_Kg1
GGCCGGGCACCTGTATGTGGAATTCCAATCGGGCGCCGGCATCGACCCCGACCGGTTGGCCGCCGCCGCGCAGGCGCTGGCCGCCCGGCATCCGATGCTGCGCGTGCAGTTCTCGCCCGACGGCACCCAGCACATCTGCGACGGCGCCGAACTGCCCGTGGCCGTGCAGGATCTGCGCGAGCTGGACGCCGCCGAAGCGGCCCGGCGGCTGGAGGCGACCCGCGCGGCGAAATCGCATCAGCAACTCGACGGCGCGGTCTTCGAGCTGACGGTCTCGCTCCTGCCGGACGGGACGGCGCGCCTGCACGTGGATCTGGACATGCAGGCCGCCGACGCGATGAGCTACCGCACGTTGATGGCCGACCTGGCCGCTGCCTATCGGGGCGAGGTGTTGCCGGAGCTGGGCTACACCTACCGGCAGTACCGCCAGGCCGTCGCCGACCGGCAACCCGACGACACCCACCGCCAGTGGTGGGCCGAGCGCATCCCGGACCTGCCCGACCCGCCCAAGCTGCCGCCGCCGGCAGGCATCCCGGCGAACCCGCGCCGCAGCACCCGGCGCTGGCACTGGCTGGACCCCGCCACCCGCGATGCGCTGTTCGGCCAGGCCCGCGCGCACGGCGTCACCCCGGCCATGGCGCTGGCCGCCTCGTTCTCCCACACCTTGGCCAGCTGGTCGGACACCGCGCGATTCCTGCTCAACGTGCCGCTGTTCGGACGCGAGCCGCTGCACAGCGACGTGGACCGGCTGGTCGGCGACTTCACCTCGTCGCTGCTGCTGGACGTGGACCTGTCCCAGGCCCGCACCGGCGCGCAGCGGGCGCACGCGGTGCAGGACGCCATGCGCACCGCCGCCGCGCACGCCGACTACCCGGGCCTGGCGGTGCTGCGTGACCTGAGTCGGCACCGCGGCACCCAGGTGCTGGCGCCCGTGGTGTTCACCAGCGCCCTGGGGCTGGGGGAGTTGTTCGCCGATGAGGTCACCGCGGCGTTCGGCAGCCCGGTCTGGATCATCTCCCAAGGCCCGCAGGTGCTGCTGGATGCTCAGGTCACCGAGTTCGACGGCGGCGTCCTGGTGAACTGGGACGTGCGCGAGGAGCTGTTCGCGCCCGGCGTGATCGACGCCATGTTCGCCCACCACGTCGCCGACCTGACCCGGCTCGCCGGCGGCGACGGCTGGGGGCAGCCGGCGGCGGCGTTGCCGGCCGAGCAGGCCCGGGTGCGCGAGCAGGCCAACGCGGGTACCGCCGAGCCGAGCGGAGAAGCCCTGCAGGACGGTTTCTTCCGGCAGGCGCAGCGCAATCCCGAGGCAGTCGCGGTGCTGCACGGTTCCGCCGAACTGCGCTACGGCCGGCTTCGCGATGAGGCGCTGGCGGTGGCCGCCGCGTTGCGCGAGCGCGGGGGGCGGCGCGGCGACACCGTGGCACTGCTGGGGCCCAAGTGCGCCGAGCAGATCCCGGCGCTGCTGGGAATCCTGGCCGCCGGAGCGGTGTATCTGCCGATCGCCGCCGATCAGCCGCCCGAGCGGCGGCAGCGCATCCTGGCGCTGGGCGGCGCCGCACTGGCCCTGGTGGTCGGCGAGACGGTGCCGCAGCTGGAGATCCCGGCGGTGGCCGTGCGTGACGCGCTGAGGCATCCCGGGACCGTCGATCCGGTGCGCACCGACCCGGGCGAGCTGGCCTACGTGGTCTTCACCTCCGGCTCCACCGGCGAGCCCAAGGGCGTGGAGGTCACCCATGACGCCGCGATGAACACCATCGAAACCCTCAGCACGCGTTTCGAATTCGGCCCGCACGACCGCAGTCTGGCGCTGCTGACCCTGGACGCCGACATGTCGGTGCTCGATGTGTTCGCGATGCTGCGCGCCGGTGGGGCCATCGTGATGGTCGACGAAGCCGACCGGCGCAGCCCCGAGGTCTGGGCGCAGCTGGTCGGACAGCACCGGGTCAGCGTGCTCAACCTGATGCCGGGGGCCTGCGAGATGCTGGTGTCGGCCGGCGGCGAGCTCTCCGCGGTGCGCGCGGTGCTGACCGGTGGAGACTGGGTGCGTCCCGAGCTGGCGCGGCGGTTTGCCGCGGCGGCACCCGGGGTGCGTTTCGCCGGGCTGGGTGGGGCCACCGAAACCGCGATTCATGCCACCGTTTGCGAGGTCGACGGCGAGCCCCCGGCGGACTGGGCGTCGGTGCCCTACGGCACCCCGCTGCCCAACATGGCCTGCCGGGTGGTCGGTCCCGACGGGGCTGATCGACCCGACTGGGTGGCCGGCGAACTGTGGATCGCCGGGCGCGGTCTCGCCTCGGGCTACCGCGGCCGGCCCGATCTGACCGCCGAGAAGTTCGTCGCCCACGACGGCCGAATCTGGTATCGCACCGGTGATCTGGCCCGCTACCGGCCCGACGGGACATTGGAGTTCGTCGGACGCGCCGATCACCGGGTCAAGATCAGCGGATACCGCATCGAGCTCGGCGAGGTCGAAGCGGCACTGCGGCGGCTGCCGGGGGTCGCCGAAGCGGTGGTGGTGGCGCTGCCCGAGCCCGGTGGGCGCGAAGTGCTGGCGGCCACCGTGCGCACCGATGACGCGACCCTGACCGAGGCAGGGCTGCGGGCCGCACTGGCCGAGTCGTTGCCCGAGCACATGGTTCCGCCTCTGGTGCAGGTGGTCTCGGCGATCGCCTACACCGTCTCGGGAAAGATCGACCGGCGGGCGGTGACGGCGCAACTGGCCGCGGCGCTGGCCGCCGGCGACGGCTACCGCGAGCCGGCCGGTCCGCTGCAGCGCGCCCTGGCCGCGATCATCG
>NZ_JRMK01000264.1:0-2765 GCF_000972925.1 Mycobacterium sp. UM_Kg1
GTATAAGAGACAGGTCCCGACGTGTTCGTTCGTGGCGGGTTATATCGCCAAGCACCCGCAGTACGCCGACCTCGTGGATCCCGCGTCCGACTAGGCGACGCCGCGGCCGCGCGGCCTCAACCCTTGCCGCGGTCCGCCGAGGTCGCCGCCCACGCGGTGGCGAACAGAACGAGCCGGGCGGTGACATAGGCGAACACCAACACGCCCAGGACCGGTCCGAACACCGCACCGGCCGGGCCGTTGATCACCGACTGCAGATACACCGAGCCGGCCTGTTTGAACAGCTCATAGCCGACCGCGGCGATGGCGCCGGCCTCCATGGCGCTGTGCAGGCTCACCGGTTCGCGGGGCAACCGAGCGATCATCCAGGTGAACAGCAGCCAGGACACGCCTGCCGCCATCGTCAACGACGCCACCCGCAGCAGCCCGCCCAACAGCGTGAAATCGGGAACGCCGATCCAGCGCAAGACGTTTCGCATCAGTTTCGGGTCGGCCAGGGCGGTCAACGCGAGAGTGACCAGCATGGCACCGAAGGCCCCCACCATGGCAAGCAGGTCGGACAGCTTCGAGGAGACGAAACCCGGCTTGTCCGAACGCTTCTCCCACATCTCCGAGAGCGCCTCGCGGAAGTTGGAGATCCAGGTCAGGCCCACCCACCCGGCGGCGGCCAAACCGATCAGTCCCACCGACGCGCGGGAGGCGATCGCACTGTCCATCAGGGTGACGAGTTCGGTGCCGAACTCGCCTGGAATGGAATGCTTGATCCGGCGCTCGACTTCGTCGAGCACCTCGGGCCGCCGCGACAACAGGAAGCCGCCGACGGAGAACCCCACCATCGCCAGCGGGAACAGCGCGAAGATGGTGTAGTAGCTCATCCCGGCGGCAAAGAAGTTGCCCTGGCACTCGTCATAGCGTTCCTGAGCGCGCACCGCGTGATCCAACCAGCGGTAGCGCGACCGCAGCCGGGCCAGCAGGCCCGGTTTGGACTCCTCGGTCACGGCTTTGCTCATGCCGGCGGCGGAAGGAATCCGACCCGGTCGTACACCCGCTCGAGGGTCGCGGTGGCCACCGCACGCGCGCGTTCGGCCCCGGCGGCGAGCACCGCCTGCAGCTCGGCGGGGTCGGCGAGCAACTCGTCCACCCGCGCCTTGATCGGGGTGACGAATTCGGCCACCGCCTCGGCGGTCTCTTTCTTCAGGTCGCCGTAGCCGCGGCCTTCATAGCCGCGCACCAGGGCGTCGAGATCGGAGCCGGTGACCGCGGCCTGAATGGTCAGCAGGTTCGACACGCCCGGCTTATTCTGCGGGTCGTAGCGGATCTCGCGCTCGGAGTCGGTGACCGCCGACCGAATCTTCTTGGCGCTCTTGGCCGGATCATCGAGCAGGCTGATCAGGCCGGCATCGGTGGCGGCCGACTTGCTCATCTTGGCGGTGGGGTCCTGCAGGTCGTAGATCTTGGCGGTGGCCTTGGGGATCATCACCTCCGGAACGACGAAGGTGTCCGGGAACCGCGCGTTGAAGCGCTGCGCCACGTCACGGGCGAGTTCGAGGTGCTGCCGCTGATCTTCGCCCACCGGCACCAGTTCGGCGTTGTAGGCCAGCACATCGGCGGCCTGCAGCACCGGGTAGGTGAACAGACCCACGGTGGTGGAGTCGGCACCCTGCTTCTGGGACTTGTCCTTGAACTGCGTCATGCGCGAGGCCTGCCCGAAGCCGGTGAAGCAGCCCAGCACCCAGGAAAGCTCGGCGTGGGCCGGTACATGGCTCTGCACGAAGATGGTGCTGCGCGCCGGGTCGATTCCCAGCGCCAGATACTGGGCGGCCGTCACCAGGGTGCGCCGGCGCAGGGTGGCGGGGTCCTGCGGCACGGTGATCGCATGCAGGTCGACGACGCAGAAGAATGCCTCGTTGTCGTCCTGCAGGCCGGTCCACTGGGCGACCGCACCAAGGGCGTTGCCCAGGTGAAGCGAGTCGGAGGTGGGCTGGACACCGGAGAATACGACGGGGCGTGCGGGGCTAGTGCTCATGATCGCTTGATCCTGTCACGCCCGGATCCGATTGACCGCACGTGGTAACAGAGCAGGCGCTCTGTTAGCGTGAGCGGGTGGCCCGCCCGCGCGTCTACGAACCCGACCGGGTGCTGGACGCCGTCGAGTCCCTGGCCGCGCGGTCCGGCCCCGCCGCGGTGACCATTCGCGCGGTCGGTGCGGCCACCGGCGCCTCCAACGGCGCGGTCTACCACGGGTTCGGGTCCCGCGCCGGGCTCATCGCCGCTGCCTGGCTACGGGCCGCCCGGCGCTTCCTGGCGGTTCAGGGCGAGCTGATCGGCAGCGCCTGCGACCCGCATGCGGCGGTGATCGCCGCGGCCGAGGCCCCGGCGGTGTTCGCCGAACGCCATCCGGACGGCTGCATGCTGCTCTTCGCGATTCGCCGCGACGAGCTGGCCGACGACACCCTGCCCGCCGCACTGGGCGAGCAACTGCGCGGCATCGGCAACCAGCTGGTGGGTGTGCTCATCGCGCTGGCGGACGCGTTGTGGCAGCGCCGCGACGCCACCGCCGTCGACACCATCACCACCTGTGTCGTCGACTTACCGACGGCCATCATTTTGAACCGAAACCGATTGGGCAGCAAAGCTGCCCGCGCCCAGCTGCAGGCGGCGGTCCGCGCCGTGCTGTCGGTCGGGCCACCCCACAGAGAGGAACCCGCGAAGTGGACCTGACCTATGACGACACCATCGCCGTGCTGAACCTGTCTCTTATACAC
>NZ_JRMK01000265.1:0-2729 GCF_000972925.1 Mycobacterium sp. UM_Kg1
AGATGTGTATAAGAGACAGGTTCTGACGACGGTGACGCCGATGTTCGTGCCCAACACCGGATTCGGATACACGCTGTACGCCTTCACGGTCAGCTACCCGGTACCGGCAACCGCGGAAGGGATGCTGACGGTGCACGCGGACAACCCCAGCGGGCTGCCCGAGAACGACTTCACGGTCTCGGTGCCGCTGACGTTCGGCCGCCCGCTGTTGGGCGAGCCGTTCTACAGCTTCGCGCTGCACCGTGTGGTCACCGGCGACACGCTGTTCAAGATCGCGAAGGACCGCTACGGCGACGGCAATCTGTGGCATCGGCTCTTCGTCGCCAACCGAGACCGTATCGACGACCCCGACGTGATCCGCGTCGGGCAGCTCCTGCGGATTCCCTAGCCCTTACAAAGAAAGGAACAACCATGAAGACCTACCAGGTTCAGCCCGGCGACACCCTGTTCGCCCTGGCCCGGCGCGAGTACGGCGACGGCACGCTGCATCCGGTGATCGCGCGGCAGAATCACCTCCCCAACCCGGATCTGATCGTCGCGGGACAACACCTGCTCATCCCGTACGTGACGTATCGGCAACGGCTGACCACACCCGATTCCGGTGCGGCGCGCAAAGAGATCACCCAGCAGTTCTACGGCACCGACGACACCGATGTGCAGTTGATCTGGGAGATCGTCAACGGAGTCGCGCAGCGCGAGATGCGCCAGGGCACCTGGCTGCACCTGCCCGATCTGACCGCCGTGGGACACCACACGGTTGTCGACGGGGAGAGCCTCGCGGGGCTGGCCGCCCGTTGGTACGGCGACGACCACCTCGCGACCGTGATCGCGCTGGCGAACGACCTTCCCGCCAACACCGAACCCGAACCGGGCCAGGTGCTGATCGTTCCCGGTCTCAACCGGCGGCGGCACATCGCCGGCGACACACTGGTCTCACTGTGCCGCGAGGAATACGGCGACGCGGATCTGGACACCCGGGCCTCGGTCGTCGCGGCCGCCAACCACATCAGTGAACCGGCCGCGCTCTTCGCCAACCAGGTGATCTACTTTCCCTCGTAACGCGCCTCAGGCTCCAGGGTCGGCTCCGCAGCCGCCGGCCAGTGCGCACGCCACTGCTGCTCGGTGGGTTCGCCGATGATCGCCCTCTCGGCCACACGCGCCGCGTCCATGAGCTCCAGAACCGCGGTGCGCAAGTCGTTTTCGGCATCCACGCCGGCGGCCACCGTCACGGTGGTGACCGCCTCGGGAACCAGGTCTGCGGGCACACCGGCGCGAGCCAGGCGTTGCAGCACCTTGCCTGCCAACGCCAGGGCCGGCTGTGCGGTGGGCACGTTGTCGAGGATCGAGGCGCCGCCAGGGGCGTTCGCCGTGTTCTCCAGCTTCTCCAAGGCCTTGCGCTCTTCCCACTGCGCCATCTGCTCGGCCAGCGAAATCTCCTCGCCGGCCAGCACCGCGGGCGCCCGGTTGCGCAGCTTGCGCAGCAACGAGTCGGCGACGTCGTCGATGGAGAACGGGTGCTCGGGGGCGTCCTCGGCGATGCGGGCGTGGAACAGCACCTGCAGCAGCACGTCGCCGAGCTCCGCGCACAGTTCCTGGGCGTCGCCGCTGCGGACCGCGTCGAAAAGCTCGTAGGTCTCCTCGAGCAGGAACCGGCGCAGTGAGTCGTGGGTCTGCTCGCCCTCCCAGGGCCCGGACGTGCGCAACCGGTCCATCACCGCGACGGCATCGATCAGCCGCTCCCCCGGCGCCGGATCGGGCGCCGCGATCAGCGGTTCCCCGGCGGCCAGGCGCGCAAGCACGGCGGGGTGGTCGCGGTCCGAGGACAGCAGCACCGGAGCCTGCGAATCGTCGGCGGCGGACAGCACCGAATGCGCGGCCGGCAAAGACCAGGGCACCGCGATCGGCAGTTCCGCGGTGTAGGCGACCTCCCCGGACAGCAGCGCCAGAGCTTCCACCGGCACCAGCGTGGGCCGGCGCGGGTCCACCAGCACGACGGTCATCGTGGTTACCGTACTGCGGGCACCGCGCCGGTGACGTCGAGCACGCCCTGCGGCTTGCCGTCGAGCGCCGAAATCAGGTCGGCGACCATCTGGACGAGTTCCACGTCGCGGATGCGGGGCGCCCCGACCGGCGCGCCGGCTCCGCCGGCCCGCGGTATCGGCACCTGCACGGTGGCGGTGGTGGCGCGGTAGCTGGCCGAGGGGTGCATCCGCTTGAGCCGCAGCTGGGCCGAATCCGCCAGGGTCAGCGGCGAGATCCGCAGCGTGGTCGCCGAGGCCGCCGAGACTTCGGTGATCCCGGCCGCGCGGCACAGCAGCCGCAACCGGGCCACCGCGACCAGCCGGCCGGCGGGTTCGGGAAGCGGCCCGTAGCGGTCGGTGAGCTCCTCGACCACCGCCGCGATCTCGTCCTCGCCGTGCGCGGCGGCCAAGCGGCGGTACGCCTCGAGCCGCAGCCGGTCGGAGTTGATGTACTCCGGCGGCAGGTGCGCGTCGACCGGCAGGTCGATCCGGACGTCCTTGACCTCCTCGGTGGTGACGGTCTCGCCGTTGAAGGCGGCCCGATACGCTTCGACGGCCTCGCCGACCAGCCGCACGTACAGGTCGAAGCCCACCCCGGCGACGTGCCCGGACTGCTCCACCCCCAGCACGTTGCCGGCGCCGCGGATCTCCAGGTCCTTCATCGCCACCGCCATGCCGGCGCCCAGTTCGTTGTTCTGGGCGATGGTG
>NZ_JRMK01000266.1:0-2708 GCF_000972925.1 Mycobacterium sp. UM_Kg1
GACGTCCCGGGCGGCCGGCGCAGCAGCCGGCACACCGTCGCCGACAGGGGCCCGCACGCCACGGGCAGGTTCGCTTGGGTGTGAATCGCTGCAGTGGGCACCTTCCCGGGTACCCCGCACACCCGCCTCACCAAACGGTGGTGCCGTTTCGCCGATAGGACCGTGGGTACCCCCGCCAGCATGACACGCTTCGGCTACACCCTGATGACCGAGCAGAACGGCCCCGCCGAACTGGTGCGCTGTGCGGTTGCGGCCGAGGAACACGGCTTCGATTTCGCGGTGTGCAGCGATCACTTTTCACCCTGGCTGGCAGCGCAGGGGCATGCTCCCAACGCCTGGGCGTTGCTGGGTGCGGTCGCCCACGCCACCGCCCAGCTGGACCTGTTCAGCTACGTGACCTGTCCCACCATGCGCTATCACCCGGCGGTCGTGGCCCAGCAGGCGGCCACGGTGCAGATCCTTGCCGAGGGCCGCTTCACCCTGGGTCTGGGCAGTGGCGAGAACCTCAATGAGCACATCGTGACCGGCCCCGGCTGGCCCAATCTTGCGCGGCGCCAAGCCATGCTCACCGAAGCGATCAAGATCATCCGCGAACTGCTCATGGGTGAGACGGTCAACCACGATGGCGATTACTTCCACGTCGACCAGGCGCGGTTGTGGGACCTCCCCGACATTCCGGTCGCGCTTGCCGTCGCGATGTCGGGTCCCAAGAGCGTCGAGAGGTTCGCCGCAGCCGCCGATCACCTGATCGCGGTGCAGCCCGACCGCCAACTGGTGCACTCCTGGCACGCCGCACGGCAGGGGACCGGGCTGCCCGGCGGACGGATCGTCGGGCAGTTGCCGGTGTGTTGGGATCCCGACCGCGACATGGCAGTGCGGCGCGCACACCAGCAGTTTCGCTGGTTCGGCGGAGGTTGGCCGGTCAACGCGGAACTGCCCACCCCGGCGGCGTTCGCGGCGGCCACTCGCTACGTGACGCCCGAGGACGTCGCGGCGGCGATCCCGTGCGGTCCGGATCTGGACGCGATCGTCGAGGCCGTGGGCGCCTATCGGGAAGCAGGATTCACCGACATCGCGTTGATCCAGATCGGTGGCGAATCCCAGGAGGCCTTCTTCAAGGAGGCTGCCGGACCGCTGCTGGCGGCGCTGCGCGACGCCGCGGCCTAGGGTCCGTCGGGGTTTCGGGGGACCGCGCCTCGGGTACAGACAGTCGCATGGACGACACCGAGGAAGGAATGGACCGACGGCGCACCACGCGACCGCGGACCGGTCTGGTGTTCAAGGATGGCCATGAGCTGCCGGCGCTGGCCGTGCTGCTGATGGCCACGTTTGCATTGGTGGGCGCGCTGTGTGCCGCCGCCCAGCAGAGCGGCGAGTGGACCCTGGGTTTCGGGATCGTGGCGCTAGTCCTGGCGATCGTCGGCTCGATCTGGTTTTACATCGCTCGAAACCGGGCAACCCCCCCCGCCGGCGTTCACCACCGTCATCCCTAAAGCGCCCGCGGCAAAACGGGACACCGCCTGTGCCCCGGTCTTAGCGGCGTCATTGTGGCCCGCCCGGTGGCGGGGGCTGATTTCGCCCGAGACCGGATCCAGCGTCACCTCGGCCAGCAGCTCGCCCGTCGTCGGTTCGCACACCGCCCACAGATAGCGCGTCTCGCCGGCCCACCCGAGGGCGGCCTTGGCCACGTAGTCCGGATCAGTCTCACCCAGGTCGGCCAGACTCGGGCGATCATCGACCCGGTCGTCGGCCCGTGGCATCCGCAGATACCACGGGCCGGCGTTGATCTCGACCGGCTCTATGCCCGACTCCTCGCTCTTGCGCTCAGCACGGCCGTCGGACGGTGGAGGTCGCTTACTTGATCTCGCAGAGCACGGTGCCCTGCGTGATGGCCGATCCGGCCTCGGCCGACAGGCCCGTGATGGTGCCGTCCTTGTGTGCGGTGACCGGGTTCTCCATCTTCATCGCCTCGAGAACCACGACCAGGTCACCGGCGGCGACCTCCTGGCCCTCCTCGACGGCAACCTTCACTACGGTGCCCTGCATGGGGGCGGTCACCGCGTCACCGGACACCGCCGCGCCGCCGTGCGCGCCACGCTTGCGCGGCTTGGGCTTCTTGCGAATGGCACCGCCGGCCCCGCCGCCGCCGCCCAGGGCCAGATCGCCGGGCAGGGACACCTCCACGCGCCGGCCGCCGACCTCGACAACCACCTTCTGCCGCGGCTGGGCGTCGTCCTCGTCGAGGGGCTCACCGCCGTTGAAGGGCTCGATGGTGTTCTCGAACTCGGTCTCGATCCAGCGGGTGTGCACCGAGAAGCCGTTCTCGTCGCCGACGAACGCCGGGTCGCGAACCACCACCCGGTCGAAGGGGATGACGGTCGCCAGCCCCTCGACGTGGAACTCGTCCAGGGCGCGCCGGGCGCGCTCCAGGGCCTCGGTACGGTTAGCGCCGGTGACGATCAGCTTTGCCAGCATCGAGTCGAACTGGCCGCCGATCACCGAGCCGGTTTCCACGCCGGAGTCCATCCGGATGCCGGGGCCGGTCGGCGGGTCGAAACGGGTGACCGGGCCGGGGGCGGGCAGGAAGCCACGACCGGCGTCCTCGCCGTTGATGCGGAACTCGATCGAGTGGCCGCGCGGCTCGGGGTCTTCGGTGATGTCCAGTTTCTCGCCGTTGGCGATGCGGAACCTGTCTCTTATACACATCT
>NZ_JRMK01000267.1:0-2706 GCF_000972925.1 Mycobacterium sp. UM_Kg1
GTCGACGACGCCCACATCCGGCGAGCCTCGTCCTCAACGGTCTGCGCGTGCACATCGAACCGGCCGGCCATCGCACGCATCGCGTCCGGTTCGGTCATAAAACGTGAAGTCATGATTTGCTCTCCTCAAGGTGAAAATCGGTGCAGCCGGGCTCGGCTCACCACATCGTGGAACGCCGTCCCTTGACGGCCTTTCGCTTTGCCTCCTCGACAGACTTGTTTTCGCGGTATTGCGAGTTGGCGCCGCGCCCGCCCATCGTCATCAGCGGCGCCCCGCCGAACAGCGGCATCCCGCCGAACATTCCGCCGCCCACACCCTCGGCGGCCACCACGTTGGCGGCCTCGACCTCGGCTGCCGCCAGGCGCATCTCGGGAGCCGCGGTCGCCCAGGCTTTGGGAACCGACAGCCCGCTGACCGACTGCGCGCTGCCGACCGAGGCCGACGTGGCCGAGGCCAGGCCGGCCGACGCAGGTGCCGCCAACGTCGGGGCCAGACCGAGAGGTACACCTGCCGCGATGGACATCGGTGACGCGTCTCCCAAGCCGAACGGCGACGGAAGCGCGGCGCCCGCAATGAGGTACTCGGGTATGAAGGCCGCGATGATGGCCACGGTCAGCGCGGTTCCCACCGGAGTGACGCCCAACGCCCCGAGATCGGCGAGAATGTCGCCGATGACCGGGGGAATTGCCGATTGTGCCGCGCCCGGCAACGCCTCCATCACCCCGTTGACCGCGGCTTGCGCGGCACCTTGCCCGAGCGCCTGGGCGCTGGCTGCCTCTTGTGCCGCGGCGCCGGCCGGGTTGGCCGTTTGCGGCGGCGGCCCGAATGGCGCTACCTGCGAAGCGAGTTCCGCGGCAGCTGCGTAGCTGAACATCGCGGTGGCATCCTGTGCCCACATCTCGGCGTACTGGGCTTCGGTGGCCGCGATCGCCGGGGTGTTCTGACCGAAGAAGTTGGTCGCCACCAGCGTGGCCAGCTGTGCCCTGTTGGCCGCGATCACCGGCGGCGGCACCGTCATCGCGAACGCCGTCGCGTGCGCCGCAGCCGCGGCCTTGGCCTGCGCGCCGGTCTGCTCGGCCTGTGCGCCGGTGGCGCTGAGCCACGTGATGTACGGCGCGGCCGCCGCAGCCATGCGGATCGAGGAGACGCCCTGCCAGGCGCCGCTGGTGAGGCCGGAGATCACCGACTGGTAATTGGCTGCGGTGGTGTGCAGTTCGGCAGCCAGTTCATCCCAGGCCGCCGCGGCCGCCAACAATGACCCGGCGCCCGGGCCGGCGTACATGCGTCCGGAGTTGATCTCCGGCGGAAGCATCGCGAAATCCATTGCCCCTGACTCCTATCAACCAGCTGCGAGCGCGTTGGCGGCCTCGGCAGCCGCATACGAATTGCTGCTGGCGGCAAGCGTGGCGACGAACATTTCGTGAATCGCGGTGGCCTGCGAGCTGATCTGCTGGTACATCAGCGCCTGCGCGGCAAAACGCGCAGCGGTCGTTGCTGAGACCTCGTCGGCGGACGGGGGGACCACGCCGGTCGTCGGGACTGAAGCCGCCGCGTTCTGGGCTGCGAGCGCGAAGCCCGCAGCGCTGAGGCTGTCGGCTGCTGTCCTGAGTTCCTCGGTATGTGCGGTGACAAAAGTCACTGAGCTTCTCCTCGTTTTTCGGCCGCCCCGGAACGGTCGGCTGGTGACGCCCTGTGACGTTTCCTGGCAAGAGCCTTGGAGTTCAAGCTGGTTAACAGCTTTTTAAACGGGAGCCCGACAATGTAACCGCGCCGTAACGGTGCGCTCACTTGGTAATCGGCACGTAACAGAGACGCCGCAGCGGCCCTCAACGCGTAGGGCTCCCTCGGTCCGGCTCTACGCCCGTCGCCTTCTACTTGACATTCACCGTATATTTGTCAAAAAGGGAGGTCTGGATGCTCAGCGTTGACGACACCGCAGCGGGCCCGCACGCGCCCAATACAGGGCTGGACCACGAACGCATCGTGCTGCAGGCCCGTGACGTCGGATTCGACTGGTCCGAGTTGCCGGTGCACTACGTGCCCGGCGAGCCGTTCGTCACCCACTTCTGCGATGTGCTGCACCTGTTACTGCCTGCCGGCGAGGAGTTCTTCGTCGAAGTGTTCAAACAGGCGCTGCCGCTGATCAAGGACGATCAGCTTCGGCTGGACGTGCAGGGCTTCATCGGACAGGAAGCCACTCACTCTCAGGCGCACGCCGCGGTCGCGGACCACCTGGCGGCCCGCGGCGTCGACATGGCACCGTTCACCGCCCAGATGGCCTGGCTGTTCGGCAAGCTGCTCGGGGATCGGCCGCACTGGAGCCAGCGCCGCCAGCAGCGCTGGTTGCTGGAGCGGGTGGCTCTGGTGGCCGCAGTGGAGCACTACACGGCCATTCTCGGCGAGTGGATTCTCGACAGCCCCGCACTCGACGCGATCGGGGCGCACCCGGTGATGCTGGACATGTTGCGCTGGCATGGCGCCGAAGAGGTCGAACACAAGGCGGTTGCCTTCGACGTGATGAAGCACCTGCGAGCCGGATTCCTACGTCAGGTCCGCACCCAACTTGCCGTCACGCCGCTGATGCTGCTGATGTGGGTGCGCGGCCTGCGCTACATGTACAAGGCCGACCCGCTGTTGCCGCCCGGGACCAGGCCGCGTTGGCGGGACTGGTTCGCCGCGGCGCGGCGCGGGCTGGTGCCCTCGCCG
>NZ_JRMK01000268.1:0-2678 GCF_000972925.1 Mycobacterium sp. UM_Kg1
GGGCGTAGCGCGGTTGCGTCGAGCCCGCCCGTCCACCCGGGGCAGATACCCCGCGGGGGTATCATCGGCGGCGTGATGACCACCGACCTCGAGTTGCGGGGCATGACGTGCGCCTCGTGCGCGGCGCGGGTGGAGCGCGGCTTGAACGCCCTGGACGGGGTGCAGGCCACGGTCAATTTCGCAGTCGAGCGAGCCCACATCGAACACGAGTCCCATGTCTCGCCCGCCGATCTGGTGAGGGCCGTCGAAGCGACCGGGTACCAGGCCGCCGTGGCCCGCCCGGCCGGCGAACCCCATGCCGAGCACGCCGACGTATCCGCCGGCCGACTGCGCACCCGGCTGATCGGCTCGGCCCTGCTGGCCGTGCCCGTGGTGGCGTTGTCGATGGTGATGGCCTGGCAGTTCAGCGGTTGGCAGTGGCTCGCGTTCGCGCTGACCACCCCGATCGTGGCCTGGGGCGGTTATCCCTTCCACCGCGCCGCCGCGCGCACCGCCGTGCACCGCGCCGCCACCATGGACACCCTGGTCTCGCTGGGCACCTGCGCCGCCTACCTGTGGTCGGTGGTGGCGGTGTGCACGGGGGCGGGCCACGTGTACTTCGAAGTGGCCGCCGTGGTCACGGTGTTCCTGCTGGCCGGCCGCTACGCCGAATCCCACGCCAAACGGTCGGCCGGCGCAGCGCTGCGGGAACTGCTGGAACTTGGCGCCAAAGACGCCACGGTCATGAGCGCGGACGGGTCGACCGAGACCCGGGTGCCGATCGCTGACCTTCGGGTCGGCGACGTCATCGTCGTGCGGCCGGGAGAGCGCGTCGCCGCCGACGGCGTCGTCGTCGACGGGGCCAGCGCCCTGGACACCTCGGCGATGACCGGCGAGCCGCTGCCGGTGGACGTCGCCGCCGGCGATTCGGTGCTGGGTGGTTCGCTCAACACCACCGGGCGCGTGCTGGTTCGGGCCACCAAAGTCGGCGCCGACACTCAGCTGGCGCGGATGGCCAAAATGGTCGCCGACGCCCAGGCCGGCAAGGCCTCGGTCCAACGACTGGCCGATCGGGTCTCGGCGGTGTTCGTGCCCGCAGTGCTGGGCATCGCCGCGCTAACCCTGGCCGGCTGGTTGCTGACCGGCGCGTCCGCCGCCGCGGCCTTCACCGCGGCGGTGGCGGTGCTCATCATCGCCTGCCCGTGCGCGCTCGGGCTGGCCACGCCGACCGCCATCCTGGTCGGCACCGGCCGGGGTGCTCAGCTGGGCATCCTGATCAAGAACCCGCAGGTGCTCGAGACCGTCAAGGACATCGACACCGTCGTGCTGGACAAGACCGGAACCGTTACCAGCGGCGTGATGTCCGTCGGCGGCCTCGCGGCCGGACCGGGCGAGGACCCGGACGCGGTGCTGGCCCGAGCCGCCGCCGTCGAGTCGGCGTCCGAGCATCCGATCGCCGCGGCCATCGTCGCCGGGGCCAAGGGCGCCGGCCTGCAGATCGCCCCGGTGACCGATTTCGTCAGCAAACCCGGCCACGGTGTGACCGGGGTCGTCGACGGCCTGCGGGTCGAGGTCGCGCGGGCGGCCGCCGCGGACCCGACCGGGACCGCGGTGGAGGTTTGCTGGGAAGGGCAGGTGCGCGGGACGATCACCGTGACCGACACGGTTCGGCCCACCAGCGCGGCCGCGGTGGCGCAGCTCAAAGCCATGGGCATCACGCCGATCCTGCTCACCGGCGACGGTGCGGCGGCGGCCCGCAGGGGGGCCGGACAGGTCGGTATCGACCCCGGCAACGTCATCGCCGACGTCTTGCCCGCGGACAAGGCCGCCGAGGTCAAGCGCCTGCAGGCCGACGGTCGGCGGGTGGCCATGGTCGGTGACGGCGTCAACGATTCGGTGGCGCTGGCCACCGCCGACATCGGGATGGCGATGGGCACCGGTACCGACGCCGCCATCGAGGCCGGTGATGTGACCCTGGTGCGCGGCGACCTCGGCACGGTGCCCACCGCGCTGCGACTGTCGGCGAGCACCCTGCGCATCATCCGGCAGAACCTCGTCTGGGCGTTCGGCTACAACGTGGCGGCCATCCCGCTCGCGGCGGCCGGGTTGCTCAACCCGATGATCGCGGGCGCGGCGATGGCCGCCTCATCGGTCCTGGTGGTCGCCAACAGCCTGCGGCTTCGTCGTTTCGCGCGATAAGACCGGGCCGGAGTCAGGAGTCCAGCCAGCCCAACTGCGCCGGCAGCTGGCTGCGCCAGTAGGACACGTCGTGGCCGCCGGGCGAAAAGCCGCCGGCCGGAGGTGGATTCAGCTGGGCGATGAAACTCTTGGTCGCGTAGGCGAAGCTGTCCCCGGTACCGCAGTCCACCCGCAGCGGGATCGGCGCCAACCGCGGCACCAGGTTGAACACCGAGTTGGTCCGCCAGTCGTCGACGCTGTCGAACGCGCCGGCGGGCGCGCCGAAATACGTCATGTAGATCGCCGGGCTGACGGCGCAGATGCCCGCGGTGCGTGCCGGGCCCAGACGGGTGCCCAGCAGCAGTGCGCCGTAGCCGCCCATCGACCAGCCCATGAACGCGACGCGGGAGGTGTCGATGCCCTTTTCGGTCAGCATCGGGAGCAGCTCGTGCAGCACCATGGCGCCGGAGTCCTCACCGGAGCTGTGCGGCCGCCAATAGGAGTTGCCGCCGTCGACGGCC
>NZ_JRMK01000269.1:0-2647 GCF_000972925.1 Mycobacterium sp. UM_Kg1
GCTTCTCGATGACGTGGAAGTAGGAACTGATGTTGCCGTAGCCGTCCCGGCTGGTGGAGCTGTCCTCGGGCTCGGGCTCGATGACCAGCTCGTGGAACAGGCAGCGCTGCCGGGCGGAGTCGCGCGGGGTCAGGAACCCACGGCCGTAGGAGCTCGTGACGACATCGGAGTACCGATACTCGGTGCGGTGGGTGATCTGGTAGCTGCGGCTGTCCGCGGAGGCGGTGGTGCCGTCGGGGAACGCGGTCACGGCATCACCCGCCGCTCATCGGGTCCCCACAACGGCTGCATGTCGCCCGGCAGGGACAGGTGGATGGTGGTGATCACCGACGACAGCTCACGCAGATCGCGGTGGATGGCCGACATCAGCTCGGCGAGTTCTTCGCGCCGTCCGTCGGCGGTGACGTCTTCGAGGTCGGCGGGCTCGATGCGGCGCAGTCGGGCGGCGATCTCGTCGACCATCCGCTCGGGGCGCGACGACCCCGTCGACCCCGGCAGCGCCTTCAGGTGCGCGCGGATCAGTTCGAGTTGGTAGACCAGTGAGCGCGGGTTCTCCACGTCGAACAGCACCAGGTCGGCGACCCCGGCGATGCTGATCTTGCCGGGGTTGCGCCGCCGGTAGATGACCAGTGATTCGCACGCCACCAACGTGGATTCGGTGATGGTCTGCTCGGCCCCCGGGGTGCGGGCGGTGCTCAGCGTGGAGCGCAGCAGCGCCGTCAGCGCCAGGCCGCGCTCGATGCGCTTGCCGATGTCCATCATGGTCCAGCCGACGTCGCGGACCACCGACTCGGCGGCCACCCCCGACAGGGCCAGCATGCATGCCATGGTCAGCGTGCTGGTCGAGGCGAGGAACGCGTCCCCTTCGGCCCGCGAATCCGGCGGTGTGTCAGGGGCGTTCAACAGGGCCCGCTCGGCGGCGGACAGCACCCCCCAGGTGTCGTTGGACATCTGATCACGCACCGCGCGCGCGGCCAGCCCCAGCCGCTCCACCGACTGGGCGAGCGAACCGGGTCGGTGCCGGTCGGCGGTCAGCGCCCACAGTGTGGTCGGCGCGGTGGCCACCATCTCGACGTAGTCGCCGCCGGCGCCGGTGTCGCTCCCGGTCAGTTGTCCGAGTGCGGTCAGCAGCACCGGCACGCATTCACTGCCGTCCATCGTTCTGCGATACCGGAATTCGTGATAGCGCTCGCGGGTCACGGTCAGCAGCCGCGCAGTCTGCTCGGCGCGTTCGGCGTAGCGGCCGATCCAGAACAGGTCCGCCAGCACGCGTGGCGAGCTGACCTCCTGGGTGGGGCTGGCGTTGGCAAGCGCCGGCAGCCCCGGAGCTTCGCTCGAGATCTTCTCCGCGGTGACCCGGCTCGAGGTGCGAACCCAGATGTCTTTGGCAGCCACGGTTTCGAGCTGGTATGCAGCCGCCCCCTCCGCCAGCAGGTAGCCCAGGCCGCCGATCATCGGGGCATACCCGCCGCGCTGGGCCACCGTGAACAGCCGCATCCCGACTGCCGACGACGACAGGCCGCGGGGCAGATAGTCCGACGGCGCCGAGGAGAACTGCGGGAGCTCTTGGCCGACCCACTGCCACGGCGTCGCGGCGATGCGGGCCGCCAGCTCATCGCGCTGCGCCGCCGACAGCGTCGGCCCGGTGATCGGGTCGCCGCCGGTGACCGGTTTGATCAGCAGCGAGGACAGGTTCGCCAACAGGTGCGAGCGTTCGGCGTCGATGCCGCCCCAGTACAGCGGCGTGGTCGGCAGCAGCGGCGTCTCGTCCAGCAGGGCCTCGGACAGTTCCGGGAGGAAACGAAGCAGCCCCGGGCTTTCCAGCACACCGCTGCCCAGGGTGTTGACGACGGTCACCGCGCCGCGGCGCAGCACCTCGACCAGACCGACGACACCCAATCGCGACGACGCCCGCAGATCGAGCGGATCGGCGTAGTGGGCGTCCACCCGGCGCAGCACGACGTCGACCCGCTTCAGGGTGCCCATCGAGCGCATCCACAGCTTGCCGTCGCGCACCACCAGGTCGGCGCTCTCCACCAGCGGCAGGCCCAGCACGCTGGCCAGGTAGGCCTGGTCGAACGCGGTCTCGGAGTGGATGCCGGGGCTGAGCACCACAATCACGGGTTCCTCGGCGTACTCGGGGGCGGCGTCGACGAGTGCCAGTCGCAGCGCCTGCGCCCACGGCGAGGTGGGCCGCGGGCCGATCTGCTCATAGAGGTCCGGGATCGCATGCGCGACCACCCTGCGGTCGGCCAGGGCGTACCCGGCGCCGGACGGCGCCTGGGTCCAGTCGGCGTTGACCACGAAATCCCCCGTCGCGGTCCGGCTGACGTCGCAGCCGTGCATGAACAGCTGATGCCGGCCGGGCACCTCGATGCCGCGGGCGGCCCGCAGGTACCCGGGGTGGGCGAACACCAGCTCGGGCGGCAGCACCCCTTCGGTGATGCAGCGGCGCTCGCCGTACACGTCGGTCAGCACCGCGTCGAGCACCCGCGAACGCTGTACCAGCCCGCCTTCCAACTGGTCCCAGTCCGAAGCCGAGACCACCAGCGGCAGCGCGTCGAGCTGCCACGGCACCGCGACGGTTTCCTCGCCGTCCGGACCAGTGCGCACGTAGGTGATGCCGTCGTTGTCGACAAGCCCGCGC
>NZ_JRMK01000270.1:0-2596 GCF_000972925.1 Mycobacterium sp. UM_Kg1
TGCTGGCGCTGTCAGCGCACACCGGCAGCAGCACCACCATCGCCAAATGCTGCGTGATCCGGCAACAGTCCAAACAGGCGCTCACGGGCACCCCTGCGCCCCATCCAACCCGCCCGACCGCCACGCCACCGCCCCGCAGCGGACCCACCAGACAGGCGCAACACCGGACACTCAAGGGGGGGCGGGTCAAAAGTCCACCGACAGGGGGCAGGAGCCACACGCCGGCACTCGCTCCCTCTCTCCCCGAGAAAAAGTGAACACGGCGAGTGGAACGATAGGGCGTTCAACTGGGAAACCGGTGCGCCAGTATGACGATCGGCTGACGCCTCTTCGAACCGCGCGTGCGACCGAAATGTGTGCAGCAATCGCGGTTTGGCGAAGGCTGACTTGAATCGTTGGGCCGCTCGCGTGGGATTAGGTAGGGAAGCAGCATCGTTTCAACGGATTCTCGACCGCAACTCTATTGTGTGGTCATGAACGAAGCGTTGTTGTCGCCTCCGTCCGCGTCAGGTGCGTCCAGTGCCCACACGGATGTCGACGCGTGACACCCCGATCTACCAGCGCGCCGCTTCTCAATATGCGCCTAGACCGAAGCGGGACGATGTCGGTGACGCTGCAGGATGGTAAGACAGTTGCGGTGTCTCTTAACGCCGATCTTTTCGCGCCATCGAGCTTAATCGAGGAAATCGTCTACAACCCTACAAGCCTCACTGCGCAATTTCGCACTACTAGAGACGATACCTTCTCCGTCGATTTGCTCCAGCTTAAGGAAGATGCTCCCCTAGATGGAAGGCCCACGATCTACCTCGACCAGAATCATTGGAGCACACTCACTGCTGCGATTTATCGACCCGCTGCTGTTTCTAATCTAGAAGAGCGTGAGGCCGCGGCGCGTTTGATCGAACTTGCGAGTGCTCGCGAAGTGGTGTTGCCGCTGTCCACCGGACATATGTTGGAGACATGTAAGCAGGTGAATTTCGACAGACGTTACGAGCGCGCTCTAATAATCTCAAGACTATCTTCGGGGTGGCAGTTACGCAGGCCCGTAGAGGTTCGCGGACTCGAGCTTCAGAAATCGATTGCAGAGCGAAATCTCATGCCCGCCGTAGCGTTCCCCCCTGTAGTGACTCTGGCTCCGGAGTCTCAGTTCGTGAGCGCGCCACCCGATACTGAAACCACTGCTGACCTACCCGTTGAATTCCAACGGATTTGGCGGGCACTCACTTGCGTCTCTAGCCTTTTCGATACGCTGCTCGACAGCGACCATCTGCCGGTGCGGATACCTCCAGAGTGGGCTGCCGGATTTCAGCGGTTCGCAGAGATGATGCGAACAAACCCAATGAGCGGCGAAAGAAAGCGACGGCAGACATTAGAGAAGTTTACTGAGGACCTTGGATTGGAGTTTGAGAGTGCTGCACGCTCAGTGCAAGCGACTCCCCAGAAGTTCGCTGAATGGTGTGATAATTATTTTGAAAAGGATTTACCTGGAATGCCAGCACTGAGCCTATACCGCGAAGTCATTCATGAAAAGCTATGCAATGACAAGTTGCGGTGGAGAGATAACGATCTCATCGACATGATGTACCTCACCACTGCGGCAGGATATTGCGATCACGTCGTGGCGGAGCGCTCTCATGCTGCGCATATAAAAAGCGCGCTTCGGCGCCTGGAACGGCCCGACAACGTCCATCGCTCCCTCCGGCACCTGATTGACGCGCTCTAGGGTGCAGTGCGGCGATCGAAAATCAAAGCTCGGACGGTTACCTGATCTTCATCGCAGCCTCACGCCAAACGGATCGCATCGGCGCCTGCTGCGTCACCTGCCTCTCGCTGATGCGTGCTTGATTACTGGCTGAAGTGCGCCTTGCCAAGACACCCAGGATCTGTCCGGTGGAGCCGGGAGCTACGTGGACGGAGGCTGGTCCGAGCCTGCTGGGATCGACGAGATCGGGGGCTGGTCCTTGACCTCGGGGCACGTAGGGGCGGGTGCGGCCGGCTGATTCGTCACGCTGTTGGTGATCTCAACGTTGATCACGGTCTGGTTGATACTCTCGCCTTGAGAATGGCCCTGCAACACGGTCACTACCAAAGTGCAGATCGCCAACAGCACCTGGATGATGACCGCCATTAGGTTTAGGTAAGCCGTGATCGCTTCAGGGCTCTTGAGTGACTGAACCTGCTCGGCAACCTTGGGCGTGGCCTGCCCAACCGCTGCACCAAAGTCCTCTGGGGCTGAGAATTGATCTGCATCCTGCATCACGGCGTCGAGGGCCTCACCCACCATCGCGCCGAGCACTGAACCCGGCGGAATGACGTCCTTGGCGAGGTCGTCCATCATTGACCTCAGTCCCGAGCCCTCCGGTATGAGGACGTCAAACGTCAGCGCTGAGCCGGAGGGGATCAATCTCCTTGCGTAGTCGTCCAGAATTGACTGCCCCGCCGCACCGCTCGCGATCGTGTCCTTGAAGCTCACTTTGGCGCTGTCGCCCAGAAGATCCTTGAGGCTCACTTTGGCGCTGTCGCCCAGAAGATCCTTGAGGCTCACTTTGGCGCTGTCGCCCAGAAGATCCTTGAAGCTGACTTTGGCGCTGTCGCC
>NZ_JRMK01000271.1:0-2538 GCF_000972925.1 Mycobacterium sp. UM_Kg1
CCAGCACCACCATGACCACCCGCAGCACCATCAACAGCACCCACGACACCATCAGCACCCGCCGCGCCGGCACCACCGTTGCCACCATTGCCACCGACCCCGGCACTGCCGTGGCTGCCGTCGGCGGCGGTGGTGCCGTTGCCGCTGGCGCCGCCGGCGCCACCCACACCGGCGTTACCGCCGTTGCCGCCGTCCTGCCCGGCCTGCCCGTTGATCTGCTGGGCGGTGCCGTTGGCGCCGTGCGCGCCCTGCGCACCGTGCCCACCATTGCCGCCGTTACCGCCCACACCGCCGGCGCCGTGCGCACCGGCAAGCGTGCCGGTGCCGCCGACACCGCCATCGCCACCGGCACCGCCATTGCCGCCGCGGGTGCCATCGGCACCAGAGGCCAGCCCGTTGGTGCCGTTGAAGCCATTACCACCGCGGCCCCCAGCACCACCGGCACCACCATTGCCGGTGACCGCCCGCGTGCCGTCGGTGTTCAGACCACCCAGCCCACCATTGCCGCCGGCACCACCGGCAGCACCGGCGGTGGCATCGACATCCTCGGCGGTGCCGTTGACCCCGTCGGCACCGGCGCCCCCGGCCCCGCCATGACCGCCATTGCCGGCGATGCCGTCGAACCCGGAAGCCGACCGCGATCCGCCGCCGCTGTCGCCGCCCAGACCGCCGCGACCGGCATTTCCGCCAGCGCCACCATGCTGTCCGTCATAGCCCTGGCTCTGCTGCCCATCACCGGCAGCGCCATCAGCGCCGTGAGCGCCATGACCGCCATTACCGCCGTTGCCGCCAAGGCCACCCACCCCGTGGGTCCCGACGGTGGCACCGGCACCACCGCGGCCGCCATCACCGCCAGCACCACCATGACCGGCGTGCTGGCCATCACCGCCGGCCGCCGCACCGTTGGCGCCGTTGATCCCGTTGCCGCCGGCACCGCCATTACCGCCGGCACCGCCATCGCCTTGCGCCGCCTGCGACCCGTCGATGTAGAAGCCGCCAAGGCCGCCATCTCCGCCGTCACCACCGGCACCCCCGGCGATCCCATCGCGTTCCAGCGCGGTGCCGTTGGCCCCCAAGAAGCCCGCGCCCCCGGCACCACCCGCGCCGCCGGTACTGGCCGCCCCGTCCAGACCCGCCGCACCCCCGGCGCCCCCGGCGCCGGAGTTCCCACCCCGGCCACCGGAACCACCATGACCGGCATCGCGATGCTCGGCGGTGCCGTGCGCGCCGGCTCCACCGGCACCAGCGGCACCCGCACCACCGCCGTCACCACCGGCACCACCGGCGCCGACTGCCCCGGCCGCACCGGCCGTTGCGGTGCCCGCCGCACCCCCGGCACCCCCGGTGCCGCCGGCCCCACCATGACCGGCGTCCCCACCGGCGCCGCCGTTGCCGTCTCCCCCATCAGCCCATGACCCGGCCGCACCCTGAGCACCACTGCCGCCCGCACCACCAGCGCCGCCGGCCCCGCCGGCACCGCCGGCACCGGCAGCACCGCGCAGCGCACCCCCGGCTCCACCGGCACCACCAATGCCCCCCTGCCCGCCGGCACCGCCAGACATCCCCGCCTCGCCCGGCTCGGCCCCGTCGGCCCCGGCCGCCCCCGCCGCGCCCGCGCCTCCGGCGCCACCGGTACCACCATTGCCGTAGGCACCGGCATCACCACCAGCGCCGCCGGCACCCCCGGCAGCGCCGTGGCCCTGGCCATCGACTCCGATACCCGCACCGCCGGCACCCCCGGCGCCGCCATGCCCACTGGCCCCCGCCGGCAACACCCCAGCAGCACCCGGGCGCGCGGCATTGCCCCACCACCGCGCCGTGAACTTCTCACCCGCAGCGCCCCCGGCCCCGGCCGTCGTCCCGATCTGCCCGCCGGCGCCCCCAGCGCCGCCATCGCCACCACCGCGAGCACCGGCACCCCCAGCACCCCCGGCACCACCGTCACCGGCGATCCCGGCGTTGCCGCCCACACCCCCATGGCCGGCAGCACCGAAAAGTCCACCGACACCCCCGGCACCACCACGGCCCCCCGCACCGCCATCACCACCGACACCGCCGGCCCCGCCAGCACCCCCAAAGTCATCAACGCTGACCGCCCCGGCGCCCCCGGTACCCCCGGCACCCCCGGCGCCCCCGGCACCACCGGCACCGCCCACACCGCCGATGCCCAGCACAAACCCGGCTGCCCCGCCGGCACCGCCATTGCCGCCGAGTCCACCGGTCAGACCATCACCGCCGGCCGCGCCCTCCAACGCCGCCAGCACCCCGTCAACACCGGCGGCACCCGCCGCCCCCGCAGCACCCGCACCGCCGGCGCCCCCGGCACCACCAAACCCGAACAGGCCCAACACATCACCGCCGGCACCCCCGTTACCGCCGGCCACCGCCGCATCCCACGACGCCCCACCGGCGCCGCCGGCGCCCCCGTCGCCAAACAGCCAACCCCCGAGACCACCGGCGCCCCCATCACCACCGTCAGCACCGATACCACCGACACCGCCGTTGCCGAACATGCCCGCATCCCCGCCGGCACCCCCC
>NZ_JRMK01000272.1:0-2527 GCF_000972925.1 Mycobacterium sp. UM_Kg1
CCCGCCAGCCGCGTACCTAACCTCTCAGGTCAGTACAACTAGCCCCCGGTTGAGCGCTCGCACCGATGCGTCACACGGATTTTCGCTGTCCGCAACCCTTCCTGAGGAAGGCGCCTCAGTCTGTCCGACTATGCTGGCGCCGTGAATAGACGCAGCAAGATCGTCTGCACTCTCGGCCCGGCGACCCACTCCGCGGAGATGGTCCGGGCTCTGGTCGACGCGGGCATGGACGTGGCCCGCCTGAACTTCAGCCACGGCGAGCACAAAGACCACCAGGCTTCTTACGAGCGCGTCCGCGCCGCCTCCGACGCGACCGGGCGGGCCGTGGGCGTGCTCGCCGATCTGCAGGGGCCCAAGATCCGGTTGGGGCGTTTTGCCGACGGCCCCACCTACTGGGCCACCGGTGAGACGGTGCGCATCACCGTTGCCGACTGCCCCGGCGACCACGACCGGGTGTCCACCACCTACAAGAAGCTGGCCGCCGACGCCGCCCCGGGCGACCGCGTCCTGGTCGACGACGGCAAGGTCGGGCTGGTGGTGGAGCGCATCGACGGCGACGACGTGCTGTGCCGGGTTACCGACGGCGGTCCGGTCAGCAACCACAAGGGCATGTCGCTGCCGGGCATGAGGGTCTCCGCGCCGGCGCTGTCGGAGAAGGACATCGAAGACCTCGAGTTCGCGCTGCAACTTGGTGTCGACATGGTGGCGCTGTCGTTCGTGCGCTCGCCGTCGGACGTCGAGCTGGTGCACGAGGTGATGGACCGGGTCGGCCGCCGGGTCCCGGTGATCGCCAAACTGGAAAAGCCGGAAGCCATCGAGAACCTCGAGGCGGTGGTGCTGGCCTTCGACGCCATCATGGTGGCGCGCGGCGACCTCGGGGTGGAGCTGGCGCTCGAAGAGGTGCCCCTGGTGCAGAAGCGCGCCATCCAGGTGGCTCGCGAGAACGCCCGGCCGGTGATCGTGGCCACGCAGATGCTGGAGTCGATGATCGACAACTTCCGGCCCACCCGGGCCGAGGCCTCCGACGTCGCCAACGCGGTGCTCGACGGCGCGGACGCGTTGATGCTCTCCGGCGAGACCGCGGTGGGCAAGCACGCGCTGGACGCCGTGCGGACCATGAGCCGCATCATCTGTGCTGTGGAACAGAACTCCACCGCGGTACCGCCGCTGACGCACAAGCCGCGCACCAAGCGGGGCGTGATCTCCTTCGCGGCCCGCGAGATCGGCGAACGCCTGGACGCCAAGGCACTGGTGGCGTTCACCCAATCCGGCGACACGGTGCGTCGACTGGCACGGTTGCACACCCCGCTGCCGTTGCTGGCGTTCACCGCCCTGCCCGAGATCCGCAGCCAGTTGGCGATGACGTGGGGGACCGAGACCTTCATCGTCCCGCAGGCACACACGACCGACGGCATGATCCGCCAGGTGGACAAGGCGCTGCTGGATCTGGGGCGCTACGAGCGCGGTGATCTGGTGGTCATCGTCGCGGGCGCTCCGCCGGGGACTGAGGGATCGACCAACATGATCCACGTGCACCGCATCGGGGAGGACGACGTCTAGTGCCGTCCGAGCCGAATACGGATCTCGAAGAACTACTGGCGGTACTGGACCTCAAGCGTGGCGACGACGACTGTTTCGTCGGATCGCATCCCAGCAAGACGCCGTTGCGGACCTTCGGCGGGCAGCTGATGGCCCAGTCCATGGTGGCGGCCAGCCGCACTGTGGCCCCGCACCTGCCGCCGGGCACGCTGTCGGTCCACTTCATCAACGGTGGCGACCCGGCCCGCGACATCGAATTCCGGGTGCACCGGCTGCGCGACGAACGCCGTTTCGCCAACCGGCGGGTGGACGCGCTGCAGGGCGATACCCTGATCGCCACCTCGATGGTCTCCTACCTGTCCGGGGGCAGCGGTCTGGAGCACAGTGTCGAGGCGCCGGCGGTCGCCGAGCCCGAAACGCTGCCCCGGCTGGATGAACTGCTCGACGGTTATGAAGAGGTCGTGCCGGGGTTCGTCAACGCGCCGCACCCGATCGAGTGGCGCTACACCAACGACCCGGCCTGGGTGATGCGCGACAAGGGCGGTCGCCTTGCGCACAACCGGGTCTGGGTCAAGGCGGACGGGCCGATCCCGGAGGATCCGGTGCTGCACACCGCGATGCTGGTCTACTCCTCGGACACCACAGTCCTGGATTCGATCATCACCACGCACGGCCTGTCATGGGGCTTCGATCGGATCTTTGCGGCCAGCGCCAACCACACCGTGTGGTTTCACCGGCCGATCCGGTTCGACGACTGGGTGCTCTACGCGACGTCGTCACCGGTGGCCGCCGACTCCCGCGGACTGGGTTCCGGGCACTTCTTCGACCGCTCCGGGCAGTTGCTGGCGACCGTCACGCAAGAAGGCGTGCTGAAGTACTTCCCGAAGGTCAAGCGCTAGGCGGGTTTTGCGCGGACCTGCTTCGCCCGGCTCCGCCGCGCTCGCAGTCCGCGCGGGTTTTGCGCGGACCTGCTTCGCCCGGCTCCGCC
>NZ_JRMK01000273.1:0-2445 GCF_000972925.1 Mycobacterium sp. UM_Kg1
CCGGCAACGCCTCCAACCACGGCCAGGACGCCGGCACCACCGGCGCCGCCGTCCTGGCCGTGGTTGGAGGCGTTGCCGGTGGCACCGTTGGCACCGTTACCGCCGTTACCGCCGTGACCCGCGGCACCGGCCGAGCCGACCGCACCGTTGGCCGCCTGCGCGGTGTGGGCACCGTTCCAGCCGCCGGTGCCGCCGATACCGGCCGAGCCCGCGTTGCTGTAGCTGTTACCGCCGTTACCGCCGGCACCAGCGACGGTTCCGTTACCCACGGTCAGCGTGGCGCCGTTACCGCCGTTACCACCGCTACCCGCGTTGCCCGCGTTGCCGCCGCGGGCACCGGCACCGCCGACGCCGTTGGCGCCCGCGGACCCGTTGGTCGCGGTGCCACCGAGAGCGCCGTTACCGCCGTTACCGCCGACACCGCCGTTGCCGCCGTGGCCGGTCGCGTCGCCACCGTTACCGCCGGCCGCACCGGTGCCCGCAGTCGCATTCGAGCCGTTGGCGCCGTTGGCCGCGTGACCGCCGTTGCCGCCGATACCACCGGCGCCACCGGAACCGCCCGCGCCGCCGTTACCGGAGGTCAAGCCGCCCTTACCGCCGACGCCACCGGAACCGCCGTGGCCGCCGTTGACGCCGTTGGTACCGGCCCCGGATCCGTCGGTGGTTCCGTTGCTGCCGGCCGCGCCGGCGCCACCGTTACCGCCGGCGCCACCGGTGCCCACCGCGCCGGCGCCACCACCGGCGCCGCCGTCACCGCCGGACTGGGCGATGCCGCTGCCCAGCATGACGCCCGCACCGCCGTGGCCACCGTTACCACCGTTGCCGGTGGCGACATTGCCCGCCGCGCCATTGGCGCCGCCGGCCGCGATCAGGCCGTTGGCACCCGCGCCGCCCTTACCGCCTGCCGCACCGACACCGGCGAAGCCACCGCGGCCACCCGCACCGCCGTCACCGGCGACGTTGTTCACGCCGCCGCCGGCACCGTTGCCGCCGTTACCGCCGCGGCCGGCGTCACCACCGGCACCGCCGTCGCCGCCCTTACCGCCGACACCGGCAGCGCCCTGGGCGCCGTTGGTGGCGGTGCCGCCGAGCGCACCCGCACCGCCCTGGCCGCCGACGCCACCGTTGCCGCTGAGACCCGCGTCGGTGCCGTCTCCACCGGAGTTGCCGCTGCCCGCCGTTGCGTGCGCACCGTCGATGCCGTTGGCCACACCGCCGGTACCACCGGCACCGCCGTTACCACCGCGTCCACCGGCGCCACCGTTACCGAACTGGGTGCCACCTGCGCCACCCACAGCACCGTTACCGCCGGTACCACCAGCAGCACCGTTGGTGCCGTTGCCGCTGCCGTCGATGATCCCGCTGGCCCCGGCCGCGCCGGCGCCACCGTTACCGCCCGCGCCACCGTTGCCGATGATGCCCGCCGCGCCACCGATGCCGCCGTGACCACCGGCCTGCGACGAACCGTCGCCCAGAACCTGGCCCGCACCGCCGTGACCGCCGTTGCCGCCGTCGCCGCCGCTGCCCGCAGCGCCGTTGGCGCCCGCGTCGGCCTGACCGCTCTGGCCGAAGCCGCCCGCGCCACCGGTACCGGCAACACCGAGCCGGTCGCCACCGACGCCACCCTGACCGCCGTTGCCGGCCACGGCCTTGGCACCGCCGCCGCCGCCGACGCCACCGTTGCCGCCGTTGCCCGCGTTGCCCGCCGCGCCACCGATGCCGCCCACGCCGGCGTTGCCGGCCACGGCGTTGCCACCGAGCCCGCCGGCCGCACCGCTGGCCGAGTTGCCGCCGTTGCCGCCGTTGCCGCCGTTGCTGCCGCTGACGCCGGCCGCACCGTTACCGCCATTACCGCCGTTGCCGCCGCGACCGCCGTTACCGCCCGCACCGCCGTCGCCGGCCAGCGAGCCACCGGCGCCGCCGTTGCCGCCCTTGCCTGCCGCAGCGCCCGAACCGCCGTTGGTGCCGTTGCCGTCACCGCCGGTGACGCCGGTCGTGCCGTCCGCACCGTTACCGCCGTTACCGCCCGCGCCGCCGTTACCGACGTTGCCGCCGTTACCGCCGTTCCCGGCCTTGCCGCCGGCCTGGCCGGAACCGAGCGCGCCGTTGCCGCCGTTTCCACCGGCGCCGCCGTTGCCGCCATGGGCTGCCGCCGCACCGTCGGTGCCGTCGGCCCGCTGGGTGCCGTCGGCGTTGAAGCCGCCCGTACCGCCGAACCCGGCCGTACCGATGTCGCCACCGTTACCGCCGTTGCCACCGGTACCGGCGATCGGGTTCACGCCACCACCGGCACCGTGACCACCACGGCCACCGTCGGCGCCCGTGCCGGCGTTACCGCCGCTGCCGCCCACCGAGCCCAGGCCGTTCGCACCGACCACACCGTTGGTCGCAGCGCCGCCGAGGCCGCCGTTACCGCCGTTGCCGCCGTGACCGCCGTTGCCGCCG
>NZ_JRMK01000274.1:0-2379 GCF_000972925.1 Mycobacterium sp. UM_Kg1
CGACCTTCATGAAGGTCGACAGGTAGTCGCGCGGGGCGAGCAGCATCCACACCGGCAGCACCGAGGCGGCGAATCCGTAGCCGATGATGCACCAGGACAACGTCACCGGAGACAGCGTGAACCATGCTGTGCCCCAGGATGTGTCGGCCACCCACTTGCCAGCGGCGACCGCGCCGAGCAGGGCGACGACCCCAATCACGGAAACCTCGGAAACCCGGCCTGGCCGCAGGAACCGCAGGTAGAACCCCATGAACAGGGCGATGGGAATCGTCATCGCGATGGAGAACACGCCCCAGGGACTGACGGCCAATGCCCGGACCACGATCAGGGCGAGCACCGCGATCAGGATCACCATGATGACCAGCACCCCGATGATCGCGGCGGCACCGCCGATCGGGCCGAGTTCCTCGCGGGCCATCTGACCCAGCGACCGGCCCCGTCTGCGTACCGAGCACCACAACACCAGGTAGTCCTGCACGCAGCCGGCCACCACCGCGCCGATCACGATCCAGATGGCGCCCGGAAGGTAGCCCATCTGGGTGGCCAGCACCGGCCCCACCAGCGGGCCCGCCCCGGCGATTGCGGCGAAATGGTGGCCGAAGAGCACCCGGCGGTCGGTCGGCAGGTAGTCGGTGCCGTCCTCGAAGATCTCTGCGGGGGTGGCGTGGTCATCGCGCGGGCGCACGATGCGTTGTTCGATAAGCCTTGCGTAGAAACGGAATCCGATGATGTATGTGCACACCGCGGCGACCACGAACCACACGGCGTTCACCTGCTCGCCACGGGCGAAGGCGATCGACGCCCACGCCACCGCGCCTGCGACGGCGAGCCCGCCGAACACCAGTTTGTGGCGTGCGGAGATCGGGGAGCGGTCGATGACCGCCACGGGGGGCAGCTCCGGATCGGTATGCACATACGTGACCGGCCCGTCGCGTCGTTCCACCATCTCCGGCGCGGTCGGTACGGCCACGAGTACCTCCTGGGGGCCTGCTAGCGATGCCCGAGGGGCAGCGGTTTCCGAGCGGAACGATAGCTTGTCCTAGATTCTCAACTACTAGATTTTCGGTAACCGTGGCGAAGGGGTGTACATGGACATCAACGGCAAGAAGGTCATCATCGTCGGCGGCGCCTCCGGAATGGGGCGTGCTTCAGCGGAGCTGTTGGCCTCGCGAGGAGCCGACGTGGCGATATTCGACCGCGAGGGCTCCGAGGGCAAACAGGTCGCGGACGGGTTCGGCGGGACCTTCTACCCGGTGGACATCACCGACTTCGACGCCACCGAGCAGACCCTGGCCGCAGCGGTCGAGGCTCTGGGCGGGCTGCACGTCATCGTCACCACCGCCGGCGGCGGTATCGCCAAGCGCACCTTGTCCAAGTCCGGCCCGCACGACCTGGAGTCCTTCCGCGCGGTGATCGACCTGAACCTGATCGCCACCTTCAACATCAACCGGCTGGCCGCGGCACACATGAGCGTCAACGAACCCGAAGACGACGAACGCGGCGTCATCATCAACACGGCCTCCATCGCCGCCTTCGAGGGGCAGATCGGCCAGGTCGCCTACACCGCCGCCAAGGCGGGCGTCGCCGGTATGGCCCTGACCATGGCGCGCGACCTCGGTTCGGTGGGCATTCGGGCACTCGCGATCGCGCCCAGCCTGTTCGCCACCGGCCTGACCAAGGGCATCCCGGACGAGTACGTCACGGCCCTGACCAAGGACGCGGCATTCCCCAAGCGCTTGGGCCGGCCGGAGGAGTTCGCGAAACTGGTTGCCGCTGTCGTCGACAACCCGATGCTCAACGGCCAGTGCCTGCGCCTGGACGCCGGCCAGCGCTTCGCCCCCAAGTAAACGAATACCAGGAGACTTCCCATGGGAATTGGAGTAACCGACGACCACCGCGAACTGGCCGAGGTGGCCCGCGGTTTCTTGACCGCGCAGAAGGCCCGCTCGGCCGCGCGTGCGCTGCTGGACGCCGACGACGAGGCACTGCCGCCGTTCTGGAGCGAACTTGCCGCGCTGGGCTGGCTTGGCCTGCACATCGGTGAGGAGTACGGCGGCTCCGGCTTCGGGCTGCCCGAATTGGTGGTGGTGATCGAGGAACTCGGCCGGGCGGTTGCTCCGGGCCCCTTCGTTCCGACTGTCATCGCATCAGCCGTGATCGCCGCGGCCGGCACCCCCGAGCAGCAGGCGCGTCTGCTCCCGGGGCTGATCGACGGGTCGGTCACCGCCGGGGTGGGGCTGGCCGGTGACGTCGCCCTGGACGGCGGGGTGGCCTCCGGTGACGCGGGGGTGGTGCTGGGCGCGGGCCTGGCCGACCTGCTGCTGGTCGCCGCCGGCGAGGACGTGCTGGTGCTCGAGCGGGACCGGGCGGGAGTCAGCG
>NZ_JRMK01000275.1:0-2354 GCF_000972925.1 Mycobacterium sp. UM_Kg1
CTTGGTGGCCTCGATGGTGTGTGCGCCCCGCTGCACGAATGTGGTGACCAGGTAGGCGAAGTGCCGGGCGCGTTCTTCGGCGGTGTGGGTGTAGTTGGGCGAGACCCCGGACTGGGTGTAGCCGAGGAAGAAGCAATTGGGAAAGCCGTGGGCCTGCAGACCGTGCAGGGTCCGCATGCCCTTCGCCCAGGCGTCGCTGAGCCGCACGTCGTTGCGGCCGATGATCTCGAAGCCCAGCCGCCGGGTGAATTCGGTGCCCACCTCGAAGCCGGTCGCGAAGACCAGCGCGTCGAGGTCGTATTCGGTCCCGTCGACCACGACGGCGGTCTCGGTGAAGCGCTCGACGCCGCGCCCGTCGGTGTCGACCAGCCTGACGTTGTCCCGGTTGAAGGTGTCGAGGTACTGGTCGTGGTAGCCGGGGCGCTTGCAGTTCAGCCGATACCAGGGTTTGAGCGCCTCGGCGGTCTTGGGGTCGCGCACGGTTTGGTCGATCCGCGCGCGCAACCGCTCCATCGCGAGGTAATCGGCGTGGAACAAAAAGTCGGAGATCTCGGTGGCCGTCATCTCACGGCCCAGTCGCTGGGTCTCGCGCACGACGGCGGCCTCGCTCAGTTCGAGTGCCTTGTGTGTCCAGCCGTCGTCGGTGAGGTCGAGCTCCATCTCCACTCCGCAGGTGACGCGGGTGAAGTTCTCCATGCGTTCGCGTTGCCAGCCCGGTTTGAGGCTGGCCGCCCACTGCGGGTCGGTGGGGCGGTTGCCGCGCACCGAAACCGTGCTCGGGGTGCGCTGGAACACGTAGAGCTGCTGCGCCCACTCACCGAGGTGCGGGATGCACTGCAGTCCCGTGGACCCGGTGCCGATGACGCCGACGCGTTTGTCGGTGAGCTTCGTCAGCCCGCCGGATTCGTCGCCACCGGTGTAGCCGAAGTCCCACCGGCTGGTATGGAAGGTGTGGCCGCGGAATTCGTTGATGCCCGGGATACCCGGAAGCTTCGGCCGGGTCAGCGAGCCGGGCGATACGGCGACCAGGGTGGCGGTGCAGGTGTCGCCGCGATCCGTGGTTATCTGCCACCGCTTGGCGGCTTCGTCCCAGTGCAGGCCGGTGACGGTGGTGCCCAGCAATGCGTTGTCGTACAGGCAATAGTGCCGGGCGATGTTCTGCAGGTGCGCGCGGATCTCCGGGCCGTGCGCGTAGCGCTCGGTGGGGACGTAGTTCAGCTCTTCGAGCAGTGGCAGATAGATGTAGGACTCGACGTCGCACTGCACGCCGGGGTAGCGGTTCCAATACCAGGTGCCGCCGACGTCGCCGGCGGTGTCGATCAACCGGATGTCGTCGATGCCCGACTCACGCAGCCGCGCGGCCGCGACCAGGCTGCCCAGGCCGGCGCCGATGATCGCCACCTGGACGTGGTCGTGCACCGGGGCCCGCTCGGCGCGCTCGGTCCACGGGTCGTCGGCGTAGTGGGAGAAATCCGCGGTGACCTCGATGAACTGGTTCACGGCGTCGGGTCGCAGCCGCTTGTCGCGTTCGAGCGCGTACTTGGCGCGGACCCATTCGGGATCGTAGTGCGCCGGTTGGGGTCCCAGGCCATCAGCCGTCGAGGCCATCGTGTCGCGCTCCTCCCGCCGCAGGGGGCTTAGCTGGACATTGTGTCTAGTGAATGGACTGCCTGACATCTTGACAGACGAACCGTCTGAAGTGTGCGAAACCGGCTTTCGGCGCACTGCGGCCCCCCGTACAGTCGTCGCCGGGGAGGTCACCATGCCGTTCGAAGCGCACCTGGACCGGCGCAAAATCGCCGCGCTGCTCGCCATCGCTGTCGCGCTCGTCCTGGCCGGGGTGTGGCTGGTCGGGGGATTCGGGCCGGTCGGCCCCATCCGCGGCTGGTCGCCGGAGGCGCTGGGCATCTTCGGGTGGTGCGCGATCGTTTTCTTCGGTCTCGGCGTGGCGGTGCTCGCCGGGCGGCTGGTTCAGTCGGGCGTTCAGGTCCGCATCGACGCCGACGGTGTCTACCGGCGGCGCGACGGCAACCGGGTGATTCCCTGGAGCGCGATCGAGCGGGTCAGGACCGTGGACGCCGGCCGGGTGCAGCTGGCCTACCTCTACCTCAACGACGCTGCCGCGGTCGGCGGCCGCAGCAGGCCGGGGGCAGGGTCATTCGGTGACGTGACGCTCTCGCTGCAGGGCACCGACAAGACGGTGGGCGAGATGCGGGCCGCGTTCGACTACTTCGCGCCCGGCCGGCGTGAAGACGCCACGGACAACTAGTTGTACTGACCACGGACGTTGGGTACGGCGTGGCGTGGTGACATGACGAAGACCTCCGAGTGAAGTGCGAGCTGCTGAAGAACGC
>NZ_JRMK01000276.1:0-2291 GCF_000972925.1 Mycobacterium sp. UM_Kg1
GTTCCGGGGCTTCGACCAGAGCGGGGCGCTCTCGACCACCGGGGCGTGCCACGCTTTCGACGCCGACGCCGACGGATTCGTGCGCGGCGAGGGCTGCGGCGTGGTGGTGCTCAAGCGCCTGTCCGATGCCCGCCGCGACGGCGACCGGGTGCTGGCCGTGGTGCGGGGTTCGGCCATCAACCAGGACGGACACTCCAACGGTCTGCTCGCGCCGAACCCGGCTGCCCAGATGGCGGTGTTGCGGTCGGCCTATGCCGACGCCGGAATCGCGCCGCAGGAGGTCGACTACGTCGAAACCCATGGAACCGGAACCCTGCTGGGTGATCCGATCGAGGCGAAGGCGCTGGGAACCGTGTTGGGACGGGGTCGCTCCCCGGAGTCCCCGCTGCTGATCGGGGCGGCGAAGTCGAACATGGGCCACCTCGAGGCCGCTGCGGGCATGGTCGGCTTCATTAAGGCGGTGCTGGCGGTGCAGCGCGGGACGATTCCGAAGAACCTGCACTTCAACACGCCGAACCCGCACATCACCTTCGACCAGATGCGTTTGAAGGTCGTCGCCGAACAGCAGGACTGGCCGTCATCGGATCACCCGCGGCGGGCCGGGATCTCATCCTTCGGGTTCGGTGGCACCAACGCCCACGTGGTCATCGAGCAGGCTCCGCCCGCTCGGGTCGCCGCGCGCGAAGCAGACCCGGCGGTCACCACCCTGGTGGTCTCCGGGCGCACCCCCGACCGGATCTCGGCGACCGCGCGCGAGCTGGCCGACTGGCTGGCCGGCGACGGCTCCGGGGTGGCACTGGCCGACGTCGCGCACACGCTCAACCATCACCGCGCCCGGCAACCGCTGTTCGGCACGGTATGCGCCCGCGACCGCGAGGCGGCGATCCGCGGGTTGCGGGCACTGGCCGACGGCAGCTCGCTCGACGAGCCGGGGTGCGGCGTCGTCGGTCCGCACGACGGGCCGTGCGGCCCCGGCACGGTGTTCGTCTACTCCGGCCAGGGCTCCCATTGGGCCGGCATGGGCCGGCAACTGCTCACCGACGAGCCGGCGTTCGCCCGGGCGCTGGCCGTGCTGGAACCGGCGTTCGTCGAGCACGTCGGGTTCTCGCTGTGGGAGGTGATCTCCGGCGGCGAACCGGTCAGCGGAGACGCGCAGGTGCAGCCCGTCCTGATGGCGCTGCAATTGGCGCTCACCGAGCTGTGGCGCTCCTACGGGGTGCACCCCGACGCCGTCATCGGTCACTCCATGGGCGAAGTCACGGCCGCGGTGGTGGCCGGGGCGTTGAGCCCGGCCGACGGCTTCCGGGTCATCGCCGCCCGTTCGAAGCTGATGTCGCGGCAGGCCGGGCAGGGCGCGGTGGCCTCGTTGAACCTGGACGCTGCGAGCACCGAGGAGCTGCTGGCCGGCTACCCGGATGTCAGTGTGGCGGGATACCTGTCACCGAAGCAGACCGTCGTGGCCGGGCCGGTGGCACCGGTCGATGCCGTCATCGCCACGGTCAGCGGCCAAAACAAGTTCGCCCGGCGGGTCAACATGGAGGTGGCCTCGCACACCGCGTTGATGGATCCGATCCTGCCGGAGCTGCGCGCGGCACTGGAGCACCTGACGCCCGAAGTCGCCACCATCCCGTTCTATTCGACCGTGAGCGAAGCCGCCATGCCGGCCGGTGGCCTGCCGATCCTGGACGCCGACTACTGGGTGGACAATGTCCGCAAGCCTGCGCTGCTGACTCAGGCAGTCGCGGCCGCGGCAGCCGACTACACGACGTTCGTCGAGGTCAGCGCCCATCCGATCCTGACTCACGCGATCGCCGACACCGTGGAGGCCCTCGGCGGGCATCACCACAGCGTCGGGACCTTGGTCCGCGACGGCGACGATGCCGTCAGCTTCCACACCAACCTCAACCGGACGCACACCACGCAGCCGCCGCAGACGCCGCACCCGCCGGAGCCGCACCCGGTGCTGCCGGCCACCCCGTGGCAGCACAGCAGTTACTGGATCGAGCTGACTCGGCGGGCCGCCCCGTCCGCCGAGGCCGGTCAGCGGGCGGCGGGCAGCCCTGGCTCGGTGCCCGAAGACTGGTGGTGCGAGCTGACCTGGCCGGCCACCGAGGCCCCGGCCGGCGGGGCGCCCGCCGAGCAGTCGTGGCTGGTGATCGGCGACCCGGACCTCGGCGCCGAACTCGCCCGCGCCGGCGGGGTGCGGGTCCTGGAGGCATCGGTGCTGGACGCAGGCGCGGACCCCGCGACGCTGACCGCCGCACTGGGCACCGCCACCCACGTGCTGTACG
>NZ_JRMK01000277.1:0-2278 GCF_000972925.1 Mycobacterium sp. UM_Kg1
CCTTCACCGCCGACGGCTACTACCCCACCGGGGATCTCGGCCGCCTCGACAAGGACGGATTCCTGTACTACCACGGACGATCCGATGACATGTTCAAAGTCAGCGGCGCCACGGTCTATCCCAGCGAAGTCGAGAAGGCACTGCGGAGCATCACCGGCGTGCACGACGCGGTGGTCGTCAACCTCGCCGACCGAGCGGGAAACCGGGTGGCGGCGGTGATCGCCGGTCCCGGGCTGAGCGTCGAGATGCTGCGTGATCGCGCCCGGGACGTGTTGAGCCCGTTCAAGGTCCCGACGGTATGGCTGGTGGTCCCGGGCACCGACGCCATACCCCGGGGGCCGACGGGCAAGGTCGACAAACGCCGAATACAGGAGATGCTGACGACGCGCGATCGCGCTGTCGCGGGCGCAGAGCAACGGAGGCAACGCATATGACAGGCCGGCTGACCGACAAGGTGGCATTCATCACCGGCGCCGCGCGGGGACAGGGCCGCGCCCACGCCGTGCGGATGGCCGGCGAGGGAGCCGACATCATCGCCGTCGACATCGCCGGCAAGCTGCCCGACTGCGTGCCGTACAACCCGGCGAGCCCCGAAGACCTGGCCGAGACGATCCGGTTGGTGCAAGCCACCGGGCAGCGCATCGTGTCCACTATCGTCGACACCCGCGACTACGACGGCCTGCGCGAGGCCGTCGCCGACGGGGTGGCCAGGCTGGGTCGCCTCGACATCATCGTTGCCAACGCCGGTGTCGCAGCGCCGCAGGCCTGGGATGCCATTTCACCGGAGAACTTCCGCGACGTCATGGACATCAACGTGACCGGCACCTGGAACACCGTGATGGCCGGCGCACCGCACATCATCGCGGGGAACCGCGGGGGTTCGATCATCTTGGTCAGTTCGGCGGCCGGCATCAAGATGCAGCCGTTCATGGTCCACTACACGGCCAGCAAGCACGCCGTCACGGGGATGGCCCGGGCGTTCGCCGCCGAACTGGGCAAGCACGCCATCCGGGTCAACAGCGTTCACCCCGGTCCGGTGAACACCGACATGGGTACCGGCGGGATGATCAGCGCGCTGGGCCAGGCGATGGAGACCAATCCACAACTCTCACATATGCTCACCCCTTTCCTGCCGACCTGGCTGGCCGAGCCGGAAGACATCGCCGGCACGGTGTGCTGGCTGGCCAGCGCCGATTCGCATCTGGTCACCGCAGCCGCGATTCCGGTGGATCAGGGCTGCACCCAGTACTGAACGCTGGGAGCTGACCGGGGCGGTGGCATCGCCGGGTGGTGGTCGTCGCGGGCGCGACCGTATCCTGGTGATCCGCACGCGGATCCGATGACGCAGGACTAAGGTGAGCGGCTGACAGCGTCAGCCACGCCCCGACGACAACAGAGATGAGGACGGCAGGATGAGTCCACTGCTCCGGTATCGCGCAACCACGCCGGTATTTGCCCTTGCGGCGACATCCCTGGCACTGATCGGGATCGTTTCACCCGCCGTCAGCCGGGCTGTCCCCCTGGACGGTTGCGGTTACGGCATGTACTTCAACACCGAGACAAATCAGTGCGAGCCCGGCGGCATTGACCCGCATCCGTTCATCGGGCCGGTAGGACCGGCCGGCGTCGGGGTCGGCGGACCCGTCGGACCCGGTGGCATTGTCGGCCCGGTCGGTGTCGGCCCGGCCGGCCCGGGACCGGTGGGACCCGGACCGGTGGGACCCGGCCCGGCAGGACCGGGCGGACCTGGCCGGCACTAGCTATTTTGGCGGGCAGTCCAGCTGCGCGACCCGCTCGTTGTGAATGCGCACCAGTTCCCGGAAACGCAGCCGGTGGTAGTGCGGTACGGGCTGGATACCCCATTCGTCTTGCGCACTGGCCTTGCCGGCGGCCCCCTCGGGAGGACCGAGCGGCGGGTAGGGGTACTTGCACTCCAGGGTGTCGTCGGAGAAGCGGGTCTTGAGCAGTTCACTGCAGATCTGCGTGAGGCTCAGCGTCGGGTAGCCGTAGTAGACCGCCATGAACGGCAGGGTGAAGGCACCTTCGATGACGAGTGCCACCAGGCACACCAAGGTGGCGCGCTTGATCCACTTGTGCATCCGCGCGTAGTACGGGGTGGTGCCCGGCGGCAGCGGTTCGACCTCGGGTGTGTCCATCGTTGGGCTCCTTATCAGTCGGAGAAGATTTCCCGGTTGACGGTGTGCAGGTAGGGGATCGCCAAAAACGGTGTGATGTAGAAGATGTCGTAGAGCCACCAGCCGATCACCGGGAACACCAC
>NZ_JRMK01000278.1:0-2207 GCF_000972925.1 Mycobacterium sp. UM_Kg1
TGTATAAGAGACAGGCCGTTGCGCGGGGTGCAGACCAAGCTCGTCGCCGACGACGGCGGCCCGGTGCCGCACGACGGTACGACGATCGGGCGGCTGTCGGTGCGCGGACCGACGCTGTTCGACGGATACCTCAACCGGCCCGACGCGACGGCGGCGGCCTTCGACGCCGACGGGTGGTACCGCACCGGGGATGTGGCGGTGATCGACGCCGACGGCATGCACCGGATCGTGGGCCGCGAATCGGTCGACCTGATCAAGACCGGCGGCTTCCGGGTCGGGGCCGGGGAGATCGAGACCGCGCTGCTCGGTCATCCCGCGGTGTCCGAAGTGGCCGTCGTCGGGCTTCCCGACGAAGATCTGGGGCAGCGGATCGTCGCGTTCGTGGTGCCCTCGCCGGACGGTGCCGCCTCGCCCGAGGAACTGATCGACTATGTGGCTCAACAACTGTCGGTGCACAAGCGGCCGCGGGAGGTGCGGATCGTCGATGCCCTGCCCCGCAATGCGATGGGAAAGGTACTCAAGAAGGCGCTGCTGACGTAGGCTGGCGCGAATCGAAACCAGAAGGGCGGTCCCGTGAACCCTTGGAAGCGCTTCAATCTCGCCGCGGTGGCCGTCCTTGCCTGCGCGACGGTCCTGCTCGGCGGCTGTTCGGCCGTGGAGAAGGTCACCAACAAAGGTGGTGACACCACCTGCGGAGAGTTCAACAGCCACAGCGACGAGAAGCAGCGCTCGGCGGTGGCCAAGATGCTCGAGGACAAAAAGGGCGGCGAGCCCTCGAACCTGGAGCTCTCGGGAACGCAGGTGGCCGTCAGCGCCTACTGCAAGACCATCGGCAGAGACAGCGACAAGATCAGCAGGGCGATGCTGTAGCCGGCGCGCCTAGTTGGCGTGCAGGTCGGCGTTGAGCGCGATGCCCTGACCGTCGCGGGCCACCACCTCGACCGCGCCGGTCTGAGAGTTGCGGCGGAACAGCAGGTTGTTTCCCCCGGCCAGCTCACGGGCCTTGGTGATGGTGCCGTCGGGCAGCGTGACCTTGGTTCCCGCGGTCACATACAGGCCGGCCTCGACCACACAGTCGTCGCCCAGCGGGATCCCCAGCCCGGCGTTGGCTCCCAGCAGGCAGCGCTTGCCGATCGAGATGACCTGCGTGCCACCGCCGGACAGTGTGCCCATGATCGAAGCGCCGCCGCCGACGTCGGAGCCGTCGCCGACCACCACGCCCGCCGAGATGCGGCCCTCCACCATCGAGGCGCCCAGCGTGCCGGCGTTGAAGTTGACGAAACCTTCGTGCATGACCGTAGTCCCCGACGCCAGGTGCGCACCCAGGCGCACCCGGTCGGCGTCGGCGATCCGCACGCCCGACGGCAGCACGTAGTCGACCATGCGGGGGAACTTGTCCACCCCGTAGACGGTCACCGGGCCGCGCCGGCGCAACCGGGCGCGGGTGGACTCGAAGCCCTCCACGGCGCACGGGCCGTAGTTGGTCCACACCACGTTGGTCAGCACGCCGAACAGGCCGCCGGAGTTGAGCCCGTGCGGCACCACCAGCCGGTGCGACAACAGGTGCAGGCGCAGGTAGGCGTCGTAGGCGTCGACGGCGGTGTCGTCCAGGGATGCGATCACGGTGCGCACCGCGACCGTCTCGGTACCGCGGTCCTCGTCGCGGCCCACCAGACCGGCCAGGTCGGCGGGCGCCTCGCCGGCGCCGAGCCGGATGGTTCCGGGCGCGCCCGAGCCGCCCAACTCCGGTGCGGGAAACCAGGTGTCGAGCACCGATCCGTCTGCGGCCAGCGTCGCCAACCCGACGCCCGAAGCTCCAGTCACGCCGGTCAGGTTACCGTTTTCCGCGAGCAGACACAGAATCGCACGTTGAGGCGACTGCCCGTGCGATTCTGTGTCTGCTCGCGGGGGACTCGCGGCGCAAGCGCGCCCGTTAGTCTGAGTGCGTGCTGGACCTGCACTCCGACCCGATTTCCCTGACCGCGGCACTGGTGGACATTCCCAGCGAGTCGCGGCACGAAGCGCGAATCGCCGACGAGGTCGAAACCGCGCTGCGAGCCCAGACCTCGGGCTTCGAGATCATTCGCGACGGTGACGCGGTGCTCGCCCGTACCCGGCTGGGGCGGCCGACACGCGTGCTGCTGGCCGGGCATCTGGACACCGTCCCCGTGGCCGGCAACCTGCCCAGTCTGTCTCTTATACACATC
>NZ_JRMK01000279.1:0-2165 GCF_000972925.1 Mycobacterium sp. UM_Kg1
GGGCGGTGCCGACAACGTCCGACGCGCTCATATGTTCGCCTTTCGGTGGTAGGTGAATGCGATGCCCGGTTTTCGGGGCGGCGCGGGTTACCCCACGATCAGTCGGTGCAGCTCGGTCAGCCACGGTACCGCCAGTGCCGCCGTGGGCACCGTCAGCACCCCCGCTGCGGCCGAATACGCGGCAGCGGCCAGGGCCGGACTGTTGCCTCGCCCCGACAACCGTTGGACCCGCAACACCGTGTTGGTGCCCCCGGCCGCCAGTGCGCCGGCCGGGACGTTGGCCGACGCACAGGTCACCAGGGCCCGGGCCAGGGGAGGAGCGCCCGCCACCCGGACGGCGGCGTCGTCGGCCAGCAGTTCGATCAGCAACCGCACCGCGTCCAGCGCGCTGCCGCTGCGGACGAACCGGGGAAAGGCGGTGTGCACGGCGGTGAATGCCTCGAGCACCAGGTCGTGCCGAGCACGCAGGTGTGCCCGCTCGTGGCAGAGCAGGGCGGCCAACTCGGTGTCGGTGAGCACGTCGAGCGTGCCCGAACTGAGCACCACCCGGCTGCGCACTCCGGGCAGGCAATAGGCGAGCGGCTGCACCACCTGCAGAATCCGCAGGCCGCTGGTGCGCACCGCGGGCGGCCGGTCGGTGACGCTCACCAGGTCCACAAGCATGCGGTGGTGAGCGCGGCGCTGCCGGGTGCGGATGGCGACCCGCAGCACCGTCCAGGCCAGCCGCAAGCCCACCATCAGCGTCAGGGCGAAGACCGCGACGTAGAACGTCCACAGCGGCCACCCCAGGCGGTCCAGCGAGCCCAGGATCGTCGACGTGGGCCGGCCGTCCGGGCCCGGCATCAGCAGCCGGGTCGCGGTGGCCAGGCCCGCGCTGAAGGCCGACAGCACCGCGGCGAGGGCGACGGCCTGCCAGAGCACCAGTGCGGCCCGCGGGGCGCGTAGCGGCCAGTCAGCGCGCGCCAACAGGGCCGGAACCGGACCTACGAGCAACAGCGCGAGAAGGGAAAAGGCCAGCGCGGACACGCTGCCAGTCTCCCTCAGGAGGCGGGTCGGCCGCCACCGGGGAGGCGGCTGCGGTCCTTGGCCTCGAGTTCGTCGAGCGCCCGCCGCAGTGCCTGGGCTTCGTCCACGCCGACGCGCTCGACGAAATGCACCAGTGCGGCCCGGCGGTCGCCGGAGTCGGCAGCCTGATCGAGGGCTTCGACCATCAGGCCGGCAACCAGTTCGTCGCGGCCGCGGACCGGCGTGTAGCGGTGGGCGCGGTCGTCGCGGATCTGCGACACCAGATTTTTCTTGGCCAGCCGCTGCAGGACCGTCATCACGGTCGTATAGGCCAACTCGCGCTGTGCCGACAGCGCCTCATGGACCTCGCGCACCGTCTGGGACTCCGGCGACGACCACAGGTGGTCCATCACCGCTCGTTCCAAGTCCCCTAGATGGGTCTGCTTCGCCATGTCTGTTATCAACTCCCCGGGCAACGCAGCAAGCCTACCCGCAATTACTACCGCGTGTCGTATCCCAACCTGAGGGGCTGCTGGGAGCCGCCGGGACGGGGAGCGGCCGCCGGGGCGCCGTCGTGTACAACGATCACATGGCTCCCACCGGATTCCCGCCCACCTTCTCCGCGCCGTTCGACAGCGAGATCGGCCTGGTCTACACCGATGTCGGGCCGGACGGCGCGCGCGCCAGCCTGGAGCTGCAACCCAAACTGTGCCAGCCGGCGGGCATCGTGCACGGCGGTGTTTACTGCTCGATGATCGAAAGTGTGGCCAGTGTGTCCGCGCACGCCTGGCTCAACCGCGATGGCGGTGAACCTATGGCTACGGTCGTCGGGGTCAACAACAACACCGACTTTCTCCGGGCGGTCTCCTCCGGGACGGTCTACGCCGCCTCGACTCCGATTCATCGCGGCCGGCGTCAGCAGCTGTGGCTGGTGACGATCACCGACGCCGACGACCGGGTGGTCGCGCGCGGTCAGGTCCGGTTGCAGAACCTGCCGAGCTGAGACGGCTGAGCCGATGGCGCCGACCCGCTTCGCCCCGCTCCGCCGCGCTTGCGACCACCGCGGCTAGCTGTACTGACCTGAGAGGTTAGGTACGCGGCTGGCGGGTGGTTGGCCGCCGAGTGCGGTGTGGCCGCGTTGGTGATTGTAGGTGTGGAGC
>NZ_JRMK01000280.1:0-2049 GCF_000972925.1 Mycobacterium sp. UM_Kg1
GTGCGCCGGACGTGGCCTTCCCGCGTCTGAACGCGTTCTCGTTCTGGCTGTTCCTGTTCGGCGCGACCATCGCCCTGGCCGGCTTCATCACCCCGGGCGGCGCCGCTGACTTCGGCTGGACCGCCTACACCCCGCTGAGCGACGCGGTGCACTCACCGGGGGCCGGCGGCGACCTGTGGATCATGGGCCTGGCCGTCGGTGGTCTGGGCACCATTCTGGGTGCGGTGAACATGATCACCACGGTGGCGTGCATGCGCGCCCCGGGCATGACGATGTTCCGGCTGCCGATCTTCACCTGGAACATCCTGGTCACCTCGATCCTGGTGCTGATCGTCTTCCCGCTGCTGACCGCCGCACTGCTGGGCCTGGCGGTGGACCGTCACCTGGGCGGGCATGTCTACGACTCCGCCAACGGCGGCGTGCTGTTGTGGCAGCACCTGTTCTGGTTCTTCGGCCACCCCGAGGTGTACATCATCGCGCTGCCGTTCTTCGGCATCGTCAGTGAAGTGTTCCCGGTCTTCTCCCGCAAGCCGATCTTCGGCTACGTCACCCTGGTGTACGCGACGCTGAGCATCGCCGGGCTGTCGACCGCGGTGTGGGCGCACCACATGTTCGCCACCGGTGCGGTGCTGCTGCCGTTCTTCTCGCTGCTGACCCTGATGATCGCCATCCCGACCGGCCTGAAGTTCTTCAACTGGATCGGCACCATGTGGCGGGGCCAGCTGACCTTCGAGACGCCGATGCTGTTCGCGCTGGGCTTCATCGTCACGTTCATGGCCGGTGGTCTGACCGGCGTGATGCTGGCCAGCCCGCCGCTGGACTTCCACGTCAGCGACAGCTACTTCCTGATCGCGCACTTCCACTACGTGCTGTTCGGCACCATCGTGTTCGCGACCTTCTCCGGTATCTACTTCTGGTTCCCGAAGATGACCGGCCGTCTGCTCGACGAACGGCTTGGGAAGCTGCACTTCTGGCTGACCTTCATCGGCTTCCACACCACGTTCCTGATCCAGCACTGGCTGGGCAACATGGGCATGCCGCGCCGCTACGCGGACTACCTGCCCACCGACGGCTTCACCTCGCTGAACATCGTGTCGACCGTCGGCGCGTTCATCCTGGGCTCGTCGATGATCGCCTTCACCTGGAACGTGTTCAAGAGCTGGCGTTACGGTGAGGTTGTCACCGTCGACGACCCGTGGGGCTACGGAAACTCCTTGGAGTGGGCGACCAGTTGCCCGCCGCCTCGGCACAACTTCACCGAGCTGCCCCGGATCCGTTCGGAGCGTCCCGCTTTCGAGCTGCACTACCCGCACATGATCGATCGGCTGCGGGCCGAGGCACACGTCGGCCGTCACCCCGGCGACGAAGTGTACGAACCCGCGAACGCTTGATGATCCTCGGGCAGAGGCGGCGCCCGGCCCAGCCGGGCGCCCGCCAGGGGTGAGCGCGCCCAAGGTGCCGGTGCTGATCACCGTCACCGGTGTCGATCAGCCTGGCGTGACGTCGGCCCTCTTCGAGGTGCTGTCGCGTTATCAGGTGGAGTTGCTCAACGTCGAGCAGGTGGTGGTCCGCGGTCGGCTGACCCTGGGCGTGCTGGTCTCGGTGACGCCGGAAGTGGCTGACCGGACGGCCCTGGCCGACGAGGTCACCGCCGCGATTCACGGCGTCGGCCTCGACGTCACGATCCAGCGCGGCGACGACGCGCCGATCATCGCCGCGCCGTCCACACATCGCATCGTCGTGCTGGGGCGACCGGTGGCTGCCACCGCGCTGGGGGCGCTGGCCCACGAGATCGCCGAGATCGATGCGAACATCGACATGATCCGGGGCGTTTCCGACTACCCGGTGACCGGGCTGGAACTGCGGATCTCGGTTCCCGACGGCAGCGCCGGGCGGTTACAGACCGCGCTGAGCAAAGTCGCCGCCCAACAGCAGGTCGACGTGGCGTTCCAAGACGCCAGCCTGTCGCGCCGGACCAAGCGGCTGATCGTGTTCGACGTCGACTCCACCCTGATCCAGGGCGAGGTCATCGAGCTGTCTCTTATACAC
>NZ_JRMK01000281.1:0-2042 GCF_000972925.1 Mycobacterium sp. UM_Kg1
GCCGTGTGGTCATGCCGCGGTTATTTCGCGGCTCGCTCCCGCTGGATCTCCAGGGCGATGTCGATGAGTTGGTCCTCCTGGCCGCCGATCAGCTTGCGCTGCCCGGCCCGGTGCAGCAGCTCATGGGCGGGCACACCGTAACGCTCACCCTGGCGCACCGCGTGCTTGAGGAAGCTCGAATACACCCCCGAATAACCCATGATCAACGCGTTGCGGTCCAGCACGCACTCGGCCGGCATCGCCGGGCGCACCACATCCTCGGCAGCATCAGCGATGTCGAAGAAATCGATACCGGTCTTGATCCCGACCTTGTCGAACACCCCGATCAACGCCTCCACCGGGGCGTTACCCGCCCCCGCACCGAAGCGGCGCACCGAACCGTCGATCTGCTTGGCCCCGGCACGCACCGCCTCCAACGAGTTCGCCACCCCCAACCCGAGGTTCTCGTGACCGTGAAAACCGACCTGCGCGTCCTCACCGAGCTCAGCCACCAACGCCGCCACCCGATCCCGCACACCCTCCATCACCAGGGCACCGGCCGAATCCACCACATACACACACTGACAACCCGCATCGGCCATGATCCGGGCCTGGCCGGCCAGCTTCTCCGGGGACACGGTATGGGCCATCATCAAAAACCCGACGGTCTCCAACCCCAGCTCCCGCGCCAAGCCGAAATGCTGAATGGAGACATCGGCCTCGGTGCAGTGCGTGGCGATCCGGCAGATCTGCCCACCGTTACCCTGCGCCTGCTTCATGTCGTCCTTGGTGGCCACCCCGGGCAGCATCAAAAAGGCGATCCGGGCATCGCGGGCGGTCTGCGCCGCGAGCTTGATCAACTCCTGATCGGGCGTCTTGGAAAACCCATAGTTAAAACTCGACCCACCCAGGCCGTCACCATGGGTCACCTCGATCACCGGCACCCCCGCGGCGTCGATCGCCGCCACGATCGCCGCGACCTCCTCCGGGGTGAACTGGTGGCGCTTGTGATGCGAACCGTCGCGCAGCGAGGTGTCGGTGATCCGCACATCAAAGATGTGGTCGCTCATTTACGCTCCTCCAGCCTTCGCCGCCGCCATCTCACGGGCGATCTCCTCGCCCACCTTGGTCGCCGCAGCAGTCATGATGTCCAGATTGCCCGCATACGGGGGCAGATAATCGCCGGCGCCCTCGACCTCGACGAACGTGGTCACCACCGCACGCCCACCGGAGTTCAGCGACGGCTCGTCGAACTGCGGCTCATTGAGCAACCGGTAACCGGGCACATACGTCTGCACCTGAGCCACCACATCCTTGATCGACGCGGTGATCGCATCCCGGTCAGCATCCTCAGGGATCTGGCAGAAGATCGTGTCGCGCATGATCATCGGCGGATCAGCCGGGTTCAAGATGATGATCGCCTTACCCTTTTGCGCACCACCGATGGTCTCCACCCCCCGCGAGGTGGTCTTGGTGAACTCATCGATATTGGCCCGCGTCCCCGGACCCGCCGACACACTGGCCACACTGGCCACGATCTCGGCATAGGGCACCGTGCCCCCCTGCTCCTTGACCGCCCGAGTGACCGCATACACGATCGGAATGGTGGCCTGCCCACCACAGGTGATCATGTTCACGTTCGGCGCATCAACATGAGCATGCAGATTCGCCGGCGGAATCACCGCCGGACCCACCGCCGCCGGCGTCAAATCGATAGCCCGGATACCGGCCGCCTCATACTTAGGCGCATACGCCTTATGCACATACGCACTGGTCGCCTCAAACACGAAGTCCGGCTTCTCATCCAAAGCCAACAGCCAGTCCGCACCCTGCGCCGAAGTCTCCAAGCCCAGCTTGCGCGCCCGCGCCAAACCCTCAGACTCCGGGTCAATACCGATCATCCAACGCGGCTCCAGCCACTGCGAACGCAGCAGCTTGTACAACAGGTCAGTACTGATATTGCCCGACCCGACGATTGCCACTGAGGCCTTGGCAGCCATGAAAGCTCCTCTATTCGAATCTATTCGAAAACCAGCCGGACCGAACCCAGCCCGGAAAACTCG
>NZ_JRMK01000282.1:0-2029 GCF_000972925.1 Mycobacterium sp. UM_Kg1
TGTGTATAAGAGACAGACCGAGGCCACCCTGACCGCCGTCACCGGAGACGGTGCCACCGGCACCGCCCACGCCACCGCGGCCGCCGGCTCCGCCGGCAAACCCGGTAGCGCCCTTGGCTCCGGTGCCACCGATACCACCGGGCATCGAGTTGCCGTTGATGTCCTTGCTGACGGCACCGGTCGCGCCGTTCGCGCCGACCGAGGTGTTGTTCCCGGCATTGCCACCGTTGCCGGCCGTACCGCCGTTGCCGCCGGTGCCGTGCTGGGCAGCCGCACCGCCGTTGCCGCCGTTACCGCCGGCGGCGCCGGCACCGTTCACGGCGCTGGTACCAGCGGTGCCGTTGGCCCCGTTACCACCGTTACCGCCAACACCGCCGTTGCCGTACTCGCCGTAGGCGTTACCGCCCGTGCCGCCGTTACCGCCCGCCTGGGCCTGGCCGCTGCCCAGCACCACGCCGTTGCCGCCCTTGCCGCCGGTACCACCGGTAGCGACGTTGCCGCCGTTGCCTGCGGCACCGTTGTTGGCCTGGGTCACGCCGTCGCCACCGAGACCACCGGCGCCAGCCGCGCCACCAGTGCCGGCGATGCTGCTGCTGTTACCGCCGTTACCGCCGGTACCGGCCACCAGGCCGGAACCGCCGCCGGCGCCGTCGCCGCCGCGGCCGCCGACGCCGGCGTTGCCGCCCGCGCCGCCGTCGCCACCGACACCACCGAGGCCGTCCGCCCCGGCGTTACCGAGTGTTGCGGTACCACCGGCACCACCGTTACCACCCGCGCCACCGGCCGCGCCGTGACCCGCAGCGCCGGTCGCGTCGCCACCGACGCCACCGTTGCCGCCGGTACCCGCGGTTGCGTGGGCACCGTCGGCGCCGTTGGCCGCATGGCCACCGGCACCACCGTGTCCACCGACACCACCGTTACCGCCGGTACCGCCGTCACCGGCGATGGCGCCACCCGCGCCGCCCTGGCCACCGTGACCGCCCGCGGTACCTTCCGTGCCGTCCGTGCCGTTGCCGGACACGTCCGTGGTTCCAGCGAGCCCGTCGGCACCAGCACCGCCGTCACCACCGGCACCACCGGTGCCGATGGTGGTCGCCGCGCCGCCGTTACCGCCGTTACCGCCGACCTGCCCGTACGCGGCGTTACCGCCGGCGCCACCGTTACCGCCGTTGCCGCCGAGGATCGCGCCGTCCTGGCCGTCACCGGCGGCGACACCGTCGCCGCCGAGACCACCGGCACCACCGGCACCCGCCGCACCGGCGTTACCACCGGCACCACCGTTGCCGCCGGATCCAGCGACTGCCTCGACACCGCCACCGGCGCCATGACCACCGTTACCGCCGTTGGCGCCGTTGCCGGTGTTACCACCGGCACCACCGGCGCCACCGGCCCCGGCCAGTCCGGCATCGCCGTTGGTGGCTGCGCCGCCGGCACCGCCGGCGCCACCGTTACCGCCCGCACCGCCGTTGCCGTTGGTGCTGGTCGCGTCGGCACCGTCGCCGCCGTTTGCGCCGCTGCCGGCTGCCGCGTCGGCACCGTGCGCTGCGTTGGCACCGGCGCCACCGTGGCCACCCGCACCACCGACGCCGCCAAGACCACCGGCGCCACCGTTGCCCGCGGTGGTGCCGCCGGCACCACCATGGCCGCCGCTGCCGCCGTGGCCACCCGCGGTGCCCGCGGTGCCGTCGCCGAGCCCGTCGGTGATCCCGTCGACGCCGGCCGTACCGGCACCGCCGTTACCACCCGCGCCACCGGTGCCGATGGCACCAGCTGCGCCACCGTTACCACCGGCGCCACCGTCCTGGGCGAGGTCACCCGGCAGCAGGACGCCGTTGCCACCGTTACCACCGGCGCCACCGTCACCGCCGGCACCGTTGGTGCCTGCCTGGCCGCTGGCCGCCTGGCCGCTCGCGCCGACACCGCCGGATCCGGCCGCGCCACCGACGCTGCGGTCACCACCCGTGCCGCCGTGACCACCGTTACCCGCCGCCAGGCCGACACCGCCGTCGCCACCGTGACCACCGGCACC
>NZ_JRMK01000283.1:0-1990 GCF_000972925.1 Mycobacterium sp. UM_Kg1
TTGATTGTGGGCATGGTGATTGCCATGGTCGCGACGGGGATGCGGTTGGTGTCTCCGGTGATGTTGTTCTTCCCGTTTGCGTTGTTGGTGGCGGCGGCCGGGATTTATCGGGGCGGGGATAAGAAGACGCGCACCGTGGAGATCGATGCCGAGCGGGCCGATTATCTGCGGTATCTGTCGGTGGTTCGGGACAACATTCGCGGTGCTGCGGCTAAGCAGCGGGCGGCGGCGCAGTGGTCGCATCCGGATCCGGTGGATTTGGTGGCGGTGCCGGGTTCGCGGCGGCAGTGGGAGCGCGATCCGCACGACGAGGATTTCCTGGTGGTGCGGGTGGGCCGGCATGCGGTGCCGTTGGCCAGTGCGGTGCGGGTGGCCGATATCGCCGATGAGATTGATCTGGAGCCGGTCTCGCACAGTGCGTTGCGCAGCCTGCTCGACACTCAGCGCACGGTGCGGGATGTGCCGGTGGGTGTGGATGTGGGCAAGTTGTCGCGGGTGACGGTGCTCGGTGAGGGCGATGACGGCGCTGATGAGGTGCGGGCGGCGTTGCGGGCGTGGGTGGTGCAGGCGGTGACTTGGCATGACCCGACGGTGTTGGGGGTGGCGTTGGCGTCACCGGAGTTGGAGTCGCCGGCGTGGTCGTGGTTGAAGTGGTTGCCGCACGCCGATATCGCCGGCTCTGTCGATGGGGTGGGCCCAGCCCGCTACTTGGCCTCGTCTGCCGAGGAGTTGGTGGGGTTGTTGGGCCCGGAGTTGGCCTCGCGTGGGCCTTTCACCGGTGAGGCCGGGGAGACGGCCCGGCATCTGTTGGTCATTGTCGATGACTCGGATTTCGATGTGGCGGGTTCGGTGTTGGGGGCCGCGCGGGCCGGGGTGACGGTGGTGCAGCGGGCGGTGGTGGCGCCGCATCGTGAGCAGTACGCCGATCCTGAGCGCCCGATCCTGCGCCTGACTGCCGGTGGGGTGGCGTTGGATCGGTGGCAGGGCGCGGCGGGCTGGGTGCGGTATGTCGATGCCGCGGACGCGTTGGGGGCAGCTGATGCTGCGCATGTGGCGCGGCGGCTGTCGCGTTGGGATTCCAATCCCACCCATGCCGGGTTGCGGTCGGCGGGCACGCGGGGGGCGACGTTCACCACGTTGTTGGGGATCGCTGATGCTTCGCGGTTGGATGTGCCGGCGTTGTGGGCCCCGCGCAGTCGTGAGGAGGAGTTGCGGGTCCCGATCGGGGTGACTGCGACCGGTGAGCCGTTGTACTTCGATCTCAAGGATGAGGCCGAGGGCGGGATGGGCCCGCACGGGTTGATGATCGGTATGACCGGCTCGGGTAAGTCGCAGACGTTGATGTCGATCCTGTTGTCGTTGTTGACCACGCATTCGGCGGATCGGTTGATTGTGATCTACGCCGACTTCAAGGGCGAGGCCGGCGCGGACATTTTCCGGCATTTCCCGCAGGTGGTGGCGGTGATCTCGAACATGGCCGAGAAGCGCTCGTTGGCCGATCGGTTCGCCGACACCTTGCGTGGTGAGGTGGCGCGGCGGGAGTTGTTGCTGCGCGAGGCCGGCCGGCGGGTGCAGGGCAGTGCGTTTAACTCGGTGACTGAGTATGAGGCGGCGATCGCGGCCGGTCATGATCTGGCGCCGATCCCGACGTTGTTCATCGTGGCCGATGAGTTCACGTTGATGCTGGCCGATCACCCCGAGTATGCGGAGTTGTTCGATTATGTGGCCCGCAAGGGGCGTTCGTTCCGGATTCATATTCTGTTCGCGTCGCAGACTTTGGATGTCGGCAAGATCAAAGACATCGACAAGAACACCTCGTATCGGATCGGGTTGAAGGTCGCTTCCCCGAGCGTGTCGCGGCAGATCATCGGTGTTGAGGACGCCTATCACATCGAGTCGGGTAAAGAGCACAAAGGTGAGGGCTTTTTGGTGCCGGCCCCGGGGGCGGCGCCGATCAAGTTCCGCTCCACCTATGTCGACGGGATCTATG
>NZ_JRMK01000284.1:0-1948 GCF_000972925.1 Mycobacterium sp. UM_Kg1
GATGTGTATAAGAGACAGGATGGTCGGCAGGAAGAACCCCACGGCGTACAGCCCGTACACGATGCCGAAATAGACGAAGGCCAGGGTAAGGACCTGCGGGTGGCGCAGCGTCTTCTTCAGCGGCCAGTGCTCACCGGGCTGTGCCGCCGCCCGTTCGTCGGCCAACGTGGTCTCCAGCCAGCGGCGTTCGTCGGTGTCGAGCCAGCTTGCCGCGGCGGGATGGTCGGTCAGGTAGAACCAGCAGGCGAATGCCAGCGCGATCGCGGGCAGGCCCTCCACCAGGAACATGAACCGCCACCCGTCGAGCCCGAAAATCCCGTGTCCCCAGTCGATGACGAGCGAGGACAAGGTGGCCCCGATCGCCGTCGACACCGGGACCGCCACCATGAACAGGGAAACGGCCCGGGCGCGCTGCTCGGCGGGAAACCACAGCGTGAGATAGAAGATGATGCCGGGGAAGAAGCCGGCCTCGGCGACCCCGAGCAGAAACCGCAGGGCCACCAGGGTGGCCGCGTTGGGCACGAAAGCGATTGCGGTGCTGACGATTCCCCAGGTCAGCATGATGCGCGCCAGCCAGCGCCGGGCCCCGAATCGGTGCAGCGCGATGTTGCTGGGCACTTCCAGGAGCAGATAGCCGAAGAAGAAGACGCCCGAGGCGAATCCGAACATGGTCGCGCTCATGCCGAGCGCGGCATTCATGCCGTTGGGCCCGGCAAAGCCGATGTTGACGCGGTCCAGGTAGTTGACGAAATAGAGCAGCGCCACAAAGGGGATGAGCCGGCGCGTCACTTTCCGTAGCGTCGACCGGCCCACAGCCGACCCGACGGGATCAGTGCTCATCGCCGGTCACCGCATCCGATGGCCGACTATCCGCCTGGCGGTCTAGTCCTCGTCCACCTTGGCCATCGCCAGCACGTCGAGGCGGCGGTCCAGCTCGGCTTCCGACAGCTTGTCACCGATCAGGCCGCGGTCGATCACCGTCTGGCGGATGGTCTTGCGCTCCTTGAGGGCCTGCTTGGCCACCGCGGCGGCCTCCTCGTAGCCGATCGCGGAGTTCAGCGGTGTCACGATCGACGGGCTGGACTCGGCCAGCTGCCGCAGGTGCTCCTCGTTGGCCACCAGGCCGACGATGCAGCGCTGCGCGAACAGCTTCGAGACATTGGCCAGCAGCGTGAACGACTCCAGGATGTTGCGGGCCATCATCGGGATGTAGACGTTGAGCTCGAAGGCGCCGTTGCCGCCGCCCCAGGCGATGGCCGCGTCGTTGCCGATCACCTGTGCCGCCACCTGGGTGACCGCTTCGGGCAGCACGGGGTTGACCTTGCCCGGCATGATCGAGCTGCCCGGCTGCAGGTCGGGGAGCTGAATCTCGGCCAGGCCGGTCAGCGGGCCCGAGCCCATCCAGCGGATGTCGTTGGCGATCTTGGTCAGCGACACCGCGATAGTGCGCAGCGCACCGGATGCCTCGACCAGGCCGTCACGCGCGGCCTGTGCCTCGAACGAGTTCTTGGCGGTGCGCAGCTCGGTGATCCCGGTCTCGGCGACCAGCACCTCGACCACCTTGGCGCCGAAGCCGTCAGGGGCGTTCAGGCCGGTGCCCACGGCGGTGCCGCCGATGGCCAGCTCACCCAGGCGGGGCAGCGTCGCCTGCACGCGCTCGATGCCGGCGGCGATCTGGCGGGCGTAACCGGAGAACTCCTGGCCCAGGGTCACCGGGACGGCGTCCATCAGGTGGGTGCGGCCGGACTTGACCACGGTGCGCCATTCGGCGGCCTTGGCGGCCAGCGCGTCGTGCAGCACCTGCAGTGCCGGGATCAGGTGGCGCACCGCGGCTTCGGTGGCGGCGATGTGCGTGGCGGTGGGGAACGTGTCGTTCGAGGACTGCGACATGTTCACGTCGTCGTTGGGGTGCACGTTCACGCCGTTGGCGGCGGCGATCGAGGCGATC
>NZ_JRMK01000285.1:0-1934 GCF_000972925.1 Mycobacterium sp. UM_Kg1
CGGCTCGCTTCGCGCTGGCGCGCTCAGCGCCCGGCGCTGTGCCAAAGGGCGCCGGCTCGCTTCGCGCTGGCGCGCTCAGCGCCCGGCGCCGGGAGGCCCGGCGAAGGCTTGGGCGATCTCCAGCCAGCGCTGCGCGTCCTCGCCATGCGCCGCGACATCCAGGTCGGCCAGCGCACGCCGCTGGGTGACCAGCAGGCAGAAGTCCTCGGCGCGGCCGGTGACCCGCTGCTCGGCGTTGACCGGCCCCCAGGCCCACACCCCGCCCTCGGGGGCGTGTAGTTCCACGTGAAACGGTGCTGCCGGCGGCGTCAGGCCGTGCACGGTGAAGGCGAAGTCACGGGTGCGCACCCCCAGGTGCGCAATCGAGCGCAGTCGCGCCGTCGGGCGCCGCCGCACCCCCAGCGCATCGGCCACGTCCAGGCCGTGCGCCCAGGTCTCCATCAACCGGGCGGTGGCCATCGACGCGGCGCTCATCGGTGGGCCGAACCACGGCAACTTGCGACCGTCGGCCACCCCCAGCAGCGCATCGTGCAGCTGCGCACGCGTCGAGCGCCACTGCGCCAGCAGCTCGGCCGGCGGGAGCTGCGCCAGCGCGGCGGCACCGTCGTCGACGAAACCGGTCGGGTTGCGCAGGCCGTCGGTCACGGCGTCGGCGAAGTGGGCCTCGTCGACAATCGCGGCCAGCGAATGCTGGTCGGTCCAGAGCAGGTGACCGATCTGATGGGCGATCGTCCAGCCCGGCGCCGGAGTGGGCGTGGCCCACTGGCTGTCGGTGAGGGGGGCCACCAGCGTGTCGAGCTCATCGCTTTCGGCACGCAGATCGGCGACGATCGGTTCAGTTTCGGCCATGTTCGTACCTTAGGCCCACCGGCTGGCGGCGGCGCCCGATGAACGCATGCCCGGCCAGGCCCGCCAGGTAGAGCAGGGTGCCGGCCACGATCAGCGACGGCGCCTGCCCGTCGGGGGGCATCACCGCCGCGGCGCCCGCCACGGCGATGATGAACGACACCCAGAACAGCGAGTCCTGGACGGCGAAGACATGGCCGCGCAGGGCGTCGTCGACGTCGATCTGCATGGCGGTGTCGGCGCACAGCTTGACCACCTGGCCGGCCACGCCGAGCAGGAATCCGCAGGCCACCAGCACCGGCAGGTACAGGCCGATGGCGGCGAACTGGATCACCGCGGCGGCCGCCAGGGCGCCGTTGGCGGTGGCGTAGCGGCCCCAGCGGTGCACCGCGGGTGGGGTCAGCACGGTGGCCAGAAACGAACCGGCGCCGGCCGCGGCGACGAACAGCGCCGTGGTGCCCAGGCCGGACACCGTGTGCTCGCCGACGTGCCGCACCAACACCAGTACCAGCAGGGTGTTGATGCCGAAGGCCATCCGGTGCGCGGCCAGCCCGGACAGGGTGGCGGCCACGGTCGGGCGGGCCGTCACCGTGCGGAGGCCGTGCATCCAGCCCGTCGTCACCGCGTACAGCGCTGAACCGTGGATGGCGCGTTTGGTGTGGTCGGGGCCCAGCACGCGCGGACCGAACCGCAGCGCGAGCACCAGTGCGATCGCCACCGGGACGGCCACCACCGCGATGATCGACGCCGCCCCGCGATCATCGGCGCCCACCAGCCAGCGCGGCAGCAGCATGAAGTTCGCGCCCAGAAAGGCCGCTACCGCACCGGTCGCGATAGCCAAGGCGTTCATCGTCACGACCTGTTCGCGCGGCACCACGTGCGGCAGCGCCGCCGACAACCCGGAGGCGATGAAGCGGGTGAAACCGTTGGCGATCAGCGCCGCGCACAACACCGGAAGGTCACCGGCCCCGACGGCCAGCAGGGCCGCGATCCCGAGCACCAGCACCAGCCGGGCGACGTTGGCCACCACCAGCACCAGCCGCCGGTCCCAGCGGTCCAGCAGCGCGCCGGCGAAGGGCCCAAGCACC
>NZ_JRMK01000286.1:0-1843 GCF_000972925.1 Mycobacterium sp. UM_Kg1
GGTGTTCGCCCGCAACTCGGGCAAGTTGTGCTTCGCGACCCTGCAGGAGGGCGACGGAACCCAGCTGCAGGTGATGATCAGCCTGGCCAGTGTCGGGGAGCAGGAGTTGGAGGCGTGGAAGGCCGACGTCGACCTCGGCGACATCGTCTACGTGCACGGCGAGGTGATCAGCTCCCGCCGCGGCGAGTTGTCGGTTTTGGCGGACTCCTGGCAGATGGCCTCGAAGTCGTTGCGGCCCCTTCCGGTCGCGCACAAGGAGATGAGCGAGGAGTCGCGGGTGCGGCAGCGCTACGTCGACCTGATCGTCCGGCCGGAGGCGCGGACCGTGGCGCGCCAGCGGATCGCGGTCATTCGGTCGGTGCGCAACGCGCTCGAGCGGCGCGGATTCCTGGAAGTCGAGACGCCGATGCTGCAGACATTGGCCGGCGGGGCGGCCGCCCGGCCTTTCGTCACCCATTCCAACGCCCTGGACGCCGACCTTTACCTGAGAATCGCACCAGAACTGTTCCTCAAACGGTGTGTTGTGGGCGGTTTCGACAGAGTCTTCGAGCTCAATCGAGTGTTCCGGAATGAAGGCGCTGATTCCACTCATTCGCCCGAGTTTTCGATGTTGGAGACTTACCAGGCCTACGGCACCTATGACGACTCCGCCTTGGCTACGCGGGAGATAATTCAAGAAGTCGCCGACGAGGTGATCGGGACCCGGCAACTGCCGCTTCCCGACGGCAGTGTCTACGACATCGACGGCGAATGGGCGACCGTTGAAATGTATCCCTCGCTGTCGGTCGCACTCGGCGAGGAGATCACCCCGGCCACCCCGGTCGCGCAGCTGTGGGCGATCGCCGATCGTCTCGGCGTCGAAATCCCGACCGACCGTGGCTATGGGCACGGCAAACTGGTCGAGGAACTCTGGGAACATGCCGTGGGGCATGACCTGAGCGCCCCGACGTTCGTCCGGGACTTCCCGGTGGAGACGACACCGCTGACCCGCCAGCACCGCAGTATCCCCGGCGTCACCGAGAAGTGGGACCTTTATATGCGCGGTGTCGAACTGGCCACCGGCTACTCCGAACTCATCGACCCGGTGGTGCAACGTGAGCGGTTCGCGGCGCAGGCCGCGGCGGCGGCGGCGGGCGACGACGAGGCGATGGCGCTGGATGAGGACTTCCTGGCGGCGATGGAACACGCTATGCCGCCCTGTACCGGAACCGGAATGGGTATCGACCGTCTGTTGATGGTCTTGACGGGACTATCAATTCGGGACACGGTTTTGTTTCCGATTGTTCGCCGGCAAGGCAACTGAACTGCGCCGACACCTGTTGTGTTGAAGCAGGCGAATTTTTATGGCACATTAGGCGGCGAGGTCGAATACGGCTTTGCGCACCGTTTGCGCGATGAAAGCTATCCAAGGGGTACCAATGGCGAAAAAAGTGACCGTCACCTTGATCGATGATTTCGATGGTGAGGGTGCCGCCGACGAAACGGTCGAATTCGGCCTGGACGGGGTGACCTATGAGATCGACCTTTCGAGCAAAAATGCCGCGAAGCTGCGCGCAGAACTGAAGAAGTGGGCCGACGCGGGCCGCCGGGTCGGTGGCCGTCGCCGCGGACGCTCGGGTGGGGGCCGCCGGGGCGCCATCGACCGCGAGCAGAGCGCGGCCATCCGGGAATGGGCCCGGCGAAACGGTCACAACGTGTCCACCCGCGGGCGTATCCCGGCCGACATCATCGACGCATTTCACGCCGCAACCTGACCGGCGGTTCGGCGAGGCTCGACGGAGGAGAGGCGAAGCCGGGACCGCCGCGTGGGTCCGGCGGTTCGGCGAGGCTCGACGGAGGAGAG
>NZ_JRMK01000287.1:0-1841 GCF_000972925.1 Mycobacterium sp. UM_Kg1
CCGGCACCACCGGCACCACCGGCACCACCGTTGTTGCCGTCGCCGCCCTTGCCGGCGTTACCGCCGTTGCCGTTGACGCCCGCGTCGCCGCCGGCGCCGCCGTTACCGCCATCGGCCGAACCATCGTTGGAGCTGTAGCCGTCACCACCGCTACCGCCGTTGCCGCTGACCGGTGCGGCATCACCGTCGGTGCCGTCGCTGCCGGCCGAACCGGTTCCACTGGCCCCGCCGCTGCCGGCCGCGCCGCCGGTACCACCGGCTCCGACCGTGCCGGTGTCGCCACCGCGACCGCCCTGACCACCGTCGGGGTTGTCCGCGCCGCCGGCAGCTCCCTGGCCGCCGTTGCCGGCCGCGCCCGCGTTGCCACCGGCACCGCCGTCACCACCGTTGCCGTTGTTACCCGCGGCGCCGTTGGTCGCGCTGCCACCGGCACCGCCGGCACCCGCGACACCACCGGCGCCACCATCACCACCGTCACTGCCGGCACCGCCGTTTCCACCGGGAACCGTGGCATCCGCGCCGTCGAAGCCGGCACCACCGTGGCCGCCGGCACCGCCGTTACCGCCCTGGCCGCCAGCGCCACCGGAGCCTACGACCGAGCCGCCCGCACCGCCGGCACCACCGGTACCACCGGCACCGCCCGCAGTGCCGTCGGAGCCGGCGACACCCTCGGCAGTGCTGTTCGCACCGCTCAGACCCGCGGAACCGTTACCACCGCTGCCGCCCGCTCCACCGTTGCCGTGGTCACCGGCGGCGCCGCCCGCGCCACCGTTGCCACCGGCGGTTCCCGGCGCCGCACCCGGATCAGCGGCTGCGTCATAGCCGGCACCACCGTTACCGCCGTTGCCGCTGGCCGGTGCGGCACCGTCGGCGCCGTTACTGCCTGCCGAACCGCCGGCCCCGCCGCTGCCGGCCGCGCCGCCTGCGCCGCCGGCCCCGACCGTGCCGGTGTCGCCGCCACGGCCGCCGTTGCCGCCGTGCGGGTTCGCGGCATTGCCGTTCGCACCGTGTCCGCCGTCGCCGGCCGCGCCCGCGTTACCGCCGGCACCGCCGTCACCACCGTTGCCGTTGTTACCCGCGGCGCCGTTGGTCGCACTGCCGCCGGCACCGCCGGCACCAGCCGCACCACCGGCGCCACCGTTGCCACCGTTGCTACCGGTACCGCCATCACCGCCGGGGACCGTGGCGTCCGCGCCGTCGAACCCGGCGCCGCCGTGGCCGCCGGCACCGCCGTCGCCGCCGAGACCACCGGCACCACCGGCACCGGCAACCGAGCCGCCGGCACCACCGGCACCGCCTGCACCGCCGGCACCGCCCGCCGTGCCGTCGGAGCCGGCAACCCCCACCGCAGTGCTGTCCGCACCGGCAGTCCCCGCGGCGCCGTTGCCACCGTTGCCGCCGACGCCGCCGTTGCCGCGGTCACCGGCGTCGCCACCGGCACCACCATTGCCACCAGCGGTTCCCGGCGCCGCACCAGGGTCGGCGGCCGCGTCGTAGCCGGCACCACCGTTGCCGCCGTTACCGCCGCTGGTCGGGGTGCTTCCGGCATTGCCGTCCGCCCCGCTGGTCGCCCCCGTTCCACCGGTGCCGCCGGCGCCGCCCGCACCGACGTTGCCGCCGCGTCCACCATTTCCGCCGTCGGGGTCGGCTGCGGTTCCGTTCGCGCCGTCACCACCGTTACCGGCCTGGCCGCCGCCACCGCCATTGCCCGCACGTCCGCCGACGCCCGTCGTGCCACCACCGGCACCGCCGTCACCGCCCGCACCGCCCGTGCCGCCGTTTCCGCCGTCGAAGCCGTCCCGGTGACCCGGGCTGCCGTCGGCACCTGTCTCTTATACACA
>NZ_JRMK01000288.1:0-1835 GCF_000972925.1 Mycobacterium sp. UM_Kg1
TTGACCCCGATCGAGTTCGAAGCCATCATGACCACACCGGCCAGTCAGGCCGCGTGACCGAAACTGTCACCTGATCGTGCAGCAGACCCCGTCACGGATCTGACCACCAGGTTCCTTGAGATATACGAACCCAGCCACGCCCGCAAGGACGTCGCCAAGTATCCCGGCTACTACCTCGGGTCGATCATCATCTCCCAGAAAGGTAGCCAGCCCTTCATTGTCGATGGGCAGCAACGCCTCACCAGCCTCACATTGTTTCTGGCCTACCTGCGACAACTGCAACTCGACCGGGCAGACGTCGTGGACATCGACGAGCTGATCTTGTCGGTGAAATTCGGGGAGAAGTCGTTCAACCTCGACGTTCCCGACCGCAACGACTGCATGGCGGCCCTGTTCGAATCCGGCGAGTACGAGCCACCGGCCGATGCACCGGAGTCGGTACAAACCCTTGCGGATAGGTACGCAGAACTCGATGAGCGGTTCCCCGAGGAGCTGAAGGCAACGGCGTTGCCGTACTTCATCGACTGGCTCAAAGACCGTGTCCAACTCGTCCAGATCACTGCCTATACCGACGATGACGCCTATGCAATCTTCGAGACGATGAACGATCGCGGCCTCAAGCTCACCTCCGCCGACATGCTCAAGGGCTACCTGCTGGCCAACATGGACGATGGCACACCCCGGACCAAAGCCAACGAGCTGTGGCGCAAGCGACTGCGAATTCTCAACGAGCAGGCAGACGACGCGGGGTCAGATTTTCTCAAAACCTGGTTACGCAGCCAATACGCCAAGAAGATTCGGGAACGGAAGAAGGGCGCCCGCCCTGAGGATTGGGACCGGATCGGTACCGAGTTCCACCGCTGGCTACGCGCCGAACACACCGCGGTCGGCCTCGACGGGAGCGAAGATTTCTACCGGTTCGTCATCCGAGACTTCGACTTCTACAGTCGCCAGTACGGTCGCATCCTCGAAGCAGCGACCGGGAAGTTCGATCCCGATAGCCCATTGCGATTCATCCGTTACAACGCCGACTTCGGGTTCACCCTGCAGAACCAGCTCCTCCTTGCGCCGCTGCGGGTCGAGGACGGTCAGGCGGTGATCGACCAGAAGCTTGAGATTGTCGGAAGGTTCGCCGACATTCTGCTTGCCTGGCGGATTTGGAACTTCCGATCGACGGCCTACTCGACAATGCAGTACGCCATGTTCAACGTCATGCGGGATATTCGCGGTTGCGATGCCGACAACCTCGCCACGACGCTGCGCGACTACTTGAAAAAGGTTGAGGAGACGTTCGACAGCAACGACGATCTCTACGTGCATCAGCAGAACCGCGGGCAACTTCATCGGATCCTCGCCCGGATCACCGACTACATCACCGTCGAATCCGGTCAGGCGTCGAACTACATCGCGCTCACCAACGGCGGCAAGGTGAAGTACGAGGTCGAGCATATCTGGGCCGATCGCCCCGAACGTCATAAGGACGAGTTCAGCCATGAAGCCGATTTCGCTCGTCAACGCAACCGGATCGGCGATCTTCTACTGCTGCCCAAGCAGTTCAATGCCAGCTACAGCGACGGCACTTACAAGAAGAAGCTCCCGCACTACTACAAGGAGAACCTCCTCGCCGCGAGCCTCAATGCCCAAAGTTACGACAAGAACCCCGGCTTCACGCGATTCATCAAGGATAGCGGGTTGGCATTCAAGGCATACAACGAGTTCAAGGCGGTGGACATCATTGAACGCGGATGGCGAGTCCCCGATTTTGAGTCCACCCGGTTCTTGAGTCGGGTTGGTTTGATCCGTTCTCAGTTCGTGTTGCAGGCCACCGGGGTGTG
>NZ_JRMK01000289.1:0-1814 GCF_000972925.1 Mycobacterium sp. UM_Kg1
ACGCCGGTTACGAGGAGACCGACCGCGAGCATGTGCTGCTCGGGGATGCCGGTCGCCGGGTCGCGGACGGCAAGACGCTGGTGTCGACCACCTTCGTCGTGCCGTACCCGCCGGGCTTCCCGGTGCTGGTTCCCGGTCAGGTGATCTCCAAGGAGATCCTGTACTTCCTGGCCGAACTCGACGTGAAGGAGATCCACGGCTACAACCCCGAACTGGGGCTGGCGGTGTTCACCCAGGACGCCTTGGACCGCTACACCCGGGCCGTCCAGGCGGGCGCTTAGGACCGCCGGGTCCGGGCCGGGCAGCAGCGGCGTCGCACGGGTTGCCACGCCGGAAGCATCTTCGGTCACTACGCTGACTCGGCATGGCCACGACGGACGGTGTGCGCGGCGGCAGTCGGCTGTCGGCGCAGGACTGGGTGCAGGCCGGGTTCCGGATTCTGGCCGAGGACGGCGTCAAGGCGCTGACCATCGACCGGCTGTGCCGGCGGCTCGGGGTCACCAAGGGCAGCTTCTACTGGCACTTCGCCGACATGAAGTCCTATCGGCAGGCGTTGGTGGACACCTGGGCGGCGGTGCGCGACGAAGACCGCGGCGACTTCGATGCGCTCTCGTCGCTGCCGCCGCGTGAGCGGCTGTCACGCATGATGACCGCGCTGGTGAGCCCCGGCCACTGGATGCTCGAACGCGCGATGCGGGAATGGGCGCGTTCGGAGGAGGCTGTCGCCGCGGCGGTGGCCAGCTCTGACCGGCGGGTGCTGGGCGCGGTCCGGCAGGTGTTCCTCGATGAGGGCTTCGCGCCCGAGGAGGCCGATATGCGTGCCAATGCGACCTTTGCCGCCGGTATCGGCTTTCTGCACCTGTCCGGTTCGGCGCCGAGTCCGCGTGCGGCGGGCCGCCGGGAGATGTTCCTGGATGTGATGCTTCGGCACTGATAACCATACCAAAAGGTATGGTACGGTCCGGGCATGACGACCACGACCGCCCCCGAGTTGACCGACGAATTCATCTCGCACCTGGCGCAGCGCGCCGCAGCGGCCGAAGAACTGCGCCGGTTGCCGGCCGAGACCGTGGCAGACTTCCGCGCGTCCGGACTTGCCGGCCTGCTCCTGCCGGCGCGCTACGGCGGCCGGCAGGCTGAGTTCCCCGAGATCCTCGACCCCATCCGGCGCATGGCGCACGGCTGCGCGTCGAGCGCTTGGACGCTCGGGTTCTACATGCTGCACAACTGGATGCTGGCGCTCTTCGGCGAGCAGGCCCAGGACGAGGTGTTCGCGGGCGGGCCGGTGCTGTGCCCCGCGCCGCTGGCGCCGACCGGCCGCGGGGTGCCCGACGGGGACGGCATCCGGCTTTCCGGGCGGTGGTCGTGGGCCACCGGGGTCATGGAGTGCGACTGGATCATGGTGGGCGCGATCTGCGGACCCGACGATGCCCCGTACCCGGCGCTGGTGTTGTTGCCCGCCGACGAGATCCGGGTCGAAGATGTCTGGCACACCGCGGGCATGCGGGCTACCGGCTCCAACGACGTGCTGATCGACGATGTGTTCGTCCCGTCGCACCGGCTGGTCAAGGTTGTCGACATCTACTCGGGTACCGCCCCGGGGGCCGACCTGCACGACGGGTCGGCATATCGGTGGCCGATGGTGCCCGCGCTGGCGCTGGTCGCGGCGATGCCCGCCCTCGGGTCGGCCGAATGGGTCACGGACCTGTTCGCCGAGCGTTTGACACAACGCGTGCTCGCCTATTCCGGTGCCGCGCAGAAGAACCAGCCGGCCGCCCAGATCCGCCTCGGCGACGCCCTGTCTCTTATACACA
>NZ_JRMK01000290.1:0-1799 GCF_000972925.1 Mycobacterium sp. UM_Kg1
GGGGGGGACGTCCTGGCGCTGCAACGCATCGCCGTCTCCGTGGCGCCGGCGTTACTACAGGCCGCTCTAGCTTTGATAGCGGCGATGCCCAAACCGGTTGCCGGAGCAGTGCGGACCGGCCTGGGTGCCCTGGGCAGCGTGGTCCACACATTCTCGAACTCCGATCAACGATGACCCCCGTCTTGTCTTGGCTGGCTTCAACCCTTACGTATTCTGGCCCGCAGCCGGTGGACGCCGATACGGTGCAGCCCCGACGCCGCAGAATCGTGGCGGTCACGATGGCACTGGGATCAACTCTGCTCGCGCTGTCGCTGACCCGCGTTCCCGGGGACTCCAGCTTTTACTGGCTGACTGCGGCGATGGCTGTTGTTTGGGGCGGAGGCGCCATCGTGTCCGGGCCGCTGCACCTGGGCTGGGTCGGCGTCTCCGGCCGGCGTCGCCGGCCGATTGTGCTGGGCCTTGGGCTCGGGGTGGTGGTCGCAGTGATATTTGTCGTCGGGGCGCTGGTGGCACGACAGATCGACGTGATCGCCGAACCGATCGGCAAAGTACTGACCTACGCGAATCACAGCAATCTGCCGGCCGTGGTGGCCATCACGCTGGCCAATGGCGTGGCTGAAGAGCTGTTCTTCCGCGGAGCTCTTTACAGCGCGCTGGGAGCTTCTCGGCCACTGCTGATTTCGAGTCTGCTCTACGTCGCGGCGACCTCGGCGTCAGGTAATCCGATGCTGGGCTTTGCCGCCGTAGTACTTGGTGCGGTCTGCGCAGTCGAGCGTAGCGCGACCGGTGGAGTTCTGGCTCCTGTTCTGACTCATCTGGTGTGGGGTTTGGTGATGGTTTTAGCGCTGCCTCCGCTGTTCAGAGGCTGAGTAGGCCAGGTCAAGTCCACCGACGTGGTGAACGACGTCGACGTGTGTTTCTTCGCGCTCGCGTTCCGGCGGCCAATGCCGCGCTCGCGCTGTCCTGTCCGACGGGGCGGCAAGGCTCCGCGCTTCGAGCCTCGGGTGTCCTTGCCTGCTCGCTCGGGCGCATGACGGGCGACGAAGACTGCTGCGGCATGTGACCTCGCCGCGGCGAGTGTCGCGCGGTCGCTTTCGCCATGGCTGCCCAAGTGCTGATGGCCCCCTATATCGTCGCTGAATCGATCCGTCACTTGTTCGGTGAATATCACGCTGACACCAGCATCATCGGGATCGTCCTGGCCGCGGCAGGTTTGCTCATCATGCCAGTTCTGGGGCGGGCCCAGCGCCTCCTTGGCGCACAGTTGGCCTCGGCGGCCACCGTTGGTTAAGGCGCGCAGAACTACCTGTGTGCGATCCAGGCTGCCGCAGTGTTGAGCGGCCTGGCAGTCACCGCCCACTGGCCCAGCGGCTGGTGGCTCGATCCCATCGGGCTCGCCGTAGCCGCCATCGCGGTCTGGCAAGGATTCCGGTCCTGGCGCGGCCAGGACTGCGGCTGCTGAGGCGCAGAACCCCAGCGCCCACCATACGATCAACGGCGAAAACGGCCGATGATGCGGCCCTATCCGTAGAGCAATAAGACGACCCGCGCTTGCTGACCAGACGGTGCCACGCCAGGAAGATCGACATGCGGACGGGTCAGATCAACAACTCAACTCAAACACCTCAACCCGTGTCGCAGGTGGCCAAGTCCCCCCCCCTCGGACACCACGTGACGCACCAGGTCATGAATCAGACCTGAATCGCGTCACCGCTTTACAGATCGCCCCGGCTCCTGCCGGGGTTTTTCTGTTGGTGCCCCCTGCGGCGCTCCCTACGATCGGTGTGACACGTGATCGG
>NZ_JRMK01000291.1:0-1733 GCF_000972925.1 Mycobacterium sp. UM_Kg1
ACTTCCCGAACAGCACGTCGGCGATGTCCAGCAGGGTGTCGAGGTCTTCGGGGGTGCCCCGGCCGGATTCCAGACGCTCGTAGATGGGCACCAGCCAGTAGGTGCCCTCCCGGCACGGCGTGCACTTCCCGCAGGATTCGTGCTTGTAGAACTCCGACCAGCGCGCGGCCGCACGGACCACGCAGGTGGTCTCGTCGAAGATCTGTAACGCCTTGGTGCCCAGCATGGATCCGGCCGAGGCCATGCCCTCGTAGTCCAGCGGGATGTCGAGATGCTCCTCGGTCAGGATCGGGGTCGACGACCCCCCCGGCGTCCAGAACTTCAGCCGGTGCCCGTCGCGTATCCCGCCGGCGTAGCCGAGCAGTTCGCGCAGTGTGATGCCCAGCGGCGCTTCGTATTGGCCGGGCCGGTTGACGTGGCCCGACAGCGAATACAGGGTGAACCCGCGGGACTTCTCAGTGCCCATGGAGCGGAACCACTCCGCTCCGTTGCGCAAGATGGCGGGAACGCTGGCAATCGATTCGACGTTGTTGACCACCGTCGGCGACGCATACAACCCGGCCACGGCGGGGAACGGCGGGCGCAGCCGGGGCTGGCCCCGGTAGCCCTCCAGCGACTCGATCAGCGCGGTTTCCTCACCGCAGATGTAGGCGCCCGCCCCGGCGTGCACGGTGATGTCCAGGTCGAAGCCGCTGCCGCCGATGTCGGTGCCCAGCAGCCCCGCCGCGTACGCCTCGGCCACCGCGGCCTGCAGCCGGCGGACCACCGGAACCACCTCGCCGCGCACGTAGATGAAGGCGTGGCGGGCCCGGATGGCATAGCAGCACACGATCATGCCCTCGATGAGCACGTGCGGCGTGGCCATCAGCAGCGGCATGTCCTTGCAGGTTCCGGGCTCGGACTCGTCGGCGTTGACCAGCAGGTAGTGGGGGCGGGCCCCGGCGCCCTCGCTGCCCTGCGGGACGAAGGACCATTTGGTCCCGGTGGAGAACCCGGCGCCGCCCCGGCCGCGCAACCCGGAGTCCTTGACCAGGTCGATGACCTCGTCGGGAGTCATCGACAGCGCGCGCTGCATCCCGTTGTAGCCGTCGTGGCGACGGTAGGTCTCAAGCGTCCACGATTCGGGGTCGTCCCAGTAGCTGCTGAGCACCGGTGTCAGCGGTGTGCCCTCGGCGCGTGTCATTTCTCGCCCCCACGGGTGTCGGCGTCTGGCTCGGGTGCTGTCATCCCGTGCTCACGGGCCACCTGCAGGCCGGCCAGCGTCGCCGCACCGGCGCCGCCCTGGCCGTCGTCGGGGCGCTCGTCGGGGAAGCCGGCGAGAATTCGTTCGTTGGCGGCAAAACTGCACAGCGGCATCCCGCGGGTGGGTCGCACCTCGGCGTCCTCGCGCAGCTTGTCGACCAACCGGCGGGCCGATTCCGGGGTCTGATTGTCGAAGAACTCCCAGTTGACCATCACCACGGGTGCGTAGTCGCACGCCGCGTTGCACTCGATGTGCTGCAGGGTGATGGTCCCGTCCTCAGTCGTCTGATCGTTGCCGACCCCCAGATGACTCTTGAGCTCGTCGTAGATGGTGTCGCCGCCCATCACCGCGCACAGCGTGTTGGTACACACGCCGACCAGGTACTTGCCGGTGGGATCACGGCGGTACATCGAGTAGAACGACGCCACACCGGCGACATCCGCACTGGTCATCCCGAGCAGCTCGGCGACGAACGCCAGCCCGGCGGGGG
>NZ_JRMK01000292.1:0-1727 GCF_000972925.1 Mycobacterium sp. UM_Kg1
GCGGGTCCTGGAGGCATCGGTGCTGGACGCAGGCGCGGACCCCGCGACGCTGACCGCCGCACTGGGCACCGCCACCCACGTGCTGTACGCGCCGCCGGCCACCGCGAACGCCCTGAGTGCCGCACAGGCCTACGAGGCGTTCAACGCGGCGCGACGGCTGGCCACCGCGATGGCCGGTTCGGCCCTGGGCCCGGCGAAGCTGTTCCTGCTGACGCGCAACGCCCAGCCCGTGGGGGAGGGCGACCGGGCCGACCCGGCACACGCGGTGCTCTGGGGGCTGGGTCGCAGCCTGGCCCTGGAGCACCCGGAGATCTGGGGCCGGGTGATCGACGTCGACGAGTCGGTGCCCGCGGCCCTGGTCGCCGGGTACCTGCTCGCCGAGGCGGGCGCGGCCGACGATGAGGACCAGATCGTCTACCGGGCCGGTATCCGCCGGGTGCCGCGCCTGCTCGGCGGTCGTCCCACCGGTGCGGCGCCGGTCGCCTTCGACCCCGGCAGCTGCCACGTCGTCATCGGCGCCACCGGCAACATCGGGCCGCAGCTGGTTCGCCAGCTGTCGGCCAGCGGGGCCAAGACCATCGTCGCGGTGTCCCGGCAGCCCGGCTCGCGGCTGGACGCATTGACCGCCGAGTTGGCCTCGGCCGGAACGACCTTGGTGACGGTGGCCGCCGACGCCGCCGACGAGTCCGCGATGAGCGCACTGTTCGAGCGGTTCGGCGCCGACCTGCCGCCGCTGGAAGGCATCCACGTGGCGGCGTTCGCCGGCGGCCCGGTGACCCTGCGCGACATGACCGATGACGACGTCGTCACCATGTTCCGCCCGAAACTGGATGTGGTCGCGGTACTGCACAAGCTGTCCCTGCGCCACCCGGTCCGCTACTTCGTGCTGTTCTCCTCGATCTCGGGCATCACCGGGTCGCGCTGGCTTGCGCACTACACGGCCACCACAACCTTCCTGGACACCTTCGCCTACGCCCGGCGTGCGGCCGGCCTGCCGGCCACGGCGATCAACTGGGGGCTGTGGAAGTCGCTGACCGACACCCAATCCGACGCCGAGCGGCAGGTGACCGTCGACTCGGGCCTGGAGCCGATGGCCGACGAGGTCGCCATCACCGCCCTGCCCCTGGTGATCGGTGCGCACAATGCCGCACGGCACACCGTGGTCGCGGCCGACTGGCCGCGGCTGATCACCGCATATCGCACCCGGGCGGCGCTGCGCATCGCCGACGAACTGCTGACCGTCGCGGCCCCGGCCGATGGACCCGCGGCGTCGCTCACCGAGTTCCGCCGCACCCTGGCGCAGGCCGAGCCCGAACAGCGCGCGGAGCTGCTCCGCGACCATGTCACCGACCACGTCGTCGCCGCCATGGGACTGGCATCGCGCCACGCGCTGGACCCGACTGTCGGCTTCTTCCAGGCCGGGATGGATTCGCTGATGAGCGTCACCCTGCAGCGGGCCCTGTCGGACAGCCTGGGCGAAACCCTGCCGGCCGCGGTGGTTTTCGATTATCCGACCGTTGACGCGTTGACGCAGTACCTGGCGACGATCCTGCCTGAGCTGGTGGAGGCCGCCGAACACGACAGCGCCGACGCCTACGACGACATGAGTGATGACGAGCTGCTCGCGCAGCTGTCGGAGAGGTTGAGTTGAGCGAGAAGAGTGCTGCGTCGGTGGGGGGTCCGGATCGTCGGGCGATTGTTGCTGAGGCGCTGCGCAAGATTGATGA
>NZ_JRMK01000293.1:0-1682 GCF_000972925.1 Mycobacterium sp. UM_Kg1
ATGTGTATAAGAGACAGGCGTTCAGCCGATCCAGGGCGTCTACCCGGCGCAGCATCACACCCGACCGGGCCGCACGTGCCCCCATCAAGGCGATGTCGGCGGCGGCCACCGGCCAGTCGCTGTAGCAACGACGATCAGTGCGCCGCCGCGGGATCGCCGCCGCCAGCGCGACGTCGACTTGCGAGACCCCCGGCCGCAGGCCGCCGGCAACCAGCTCGATCGCCGCCAGGTGGTCGGGGCGTTGCGCGTCGGGCAGCCGACGCACCTTGACCTGCTGCCCCAGCGCGGCGAACGCGACCACACAATGGTGCAGGGCCGCACCGCAGCTCAGAATCATTCCCCGGCCGTCGGGGTCGACGCTGGGCAGGTGCAGGCCCGGTTCGACGAACAGATGAAGCTGCGGCGCCGCCGGGTCGGACTCGACGTACCAGCGCCACGGCTGGGAGTTGTGCACCGACGGGGCGCGGGCGGCCAGCAGCAAGGCGGTGCGGATCAGGTCCGGGTGAGCCGTGGCGTCCGGGCAGTCCGCATGCTGTTCATCCACGATGCGGCCCCTTTCTTCCCCGCCGCCTGAAGCGGCGCCGGCGCTGGGGCCCCACTGGCCCGCGACCCTTTCACCATGCCTGTGGGCGACCCCGCCCGAACAGGGCACGAAGACCCGTAGCTGCGAACCCGGCCCGGGACTTCTGACCCTGCCCGCGTCGCGGGCGGGCGACGCCCGCCGGCACTCAGAAGGCTCCGGCGAACTCCGGAATCAGGCTGACCCACAGGTCGGCCGCTGCGCCCGAGGCGAATTCGGTGGCATCGGCAGCGCCGGCCGCCGGTGCGCCCAGCAGCTCGGCGATCTGTTGGGGCAGGTCGTTGAACAGCAGCGGCATCAGCCCGCCGAACCACCCGCCGTCGAGCGTGAAGGCGTCGAAGTCGCTCAGCCCCAGGCCGTCCAACAGCCCGTCCAGGTTCAGGTTGCCGGTCAGATCGCCCAGCAGCGCACCCAGCCCCAGGTCCCAGGTGCCCAGGCCGCCGAGCAGACCGCCCAGTGTCATGCCGCCCAGCCCCACACTGCCCAGCAGGTCGGGCAACGTCATCTCCCCCAGCCCGACATCGCCGAGCAACGCGGGCAGGTTCAGGCCACCCAGCCCGAGGCCGTCGAACAGCCCACCGAGCGTCAGGTCGTCCATGCCCAGATCAGCCAGCAACCCGGGCAGCGTGACATCGGCCAGATCCAGCGCATCCAACAGCCCCGGCAGGGTGAAGCCACCGGTACCGAGGTCGGTCAACAGCTCAGTGAGCGTCAGATCGCCAACGCCCAGGCCGCCCAGCAGACCGGGCAGGGTCATATCCCCCAGGCCCAGATCGGTCAACAGAGCGGGCACGAACATCCCGCCGATGCCCAGACCGCTCAGCAGGGCCGACAGCGTGGCGTCACCCAGGCCCACATCGGTCAGCAGAGACGGCAGCGTCGCGTCGCCCAGCCCCAGATCGATCAACAACCCCGACAGCGTGAAGTTGCCGGTCCCCAGACCACTGAGCAGCTCGCCCAGCGTCAGATCGCCCACGCCCAGGTTGCCGAGCACCCCCGCGAGCGTGACATCGCCCAGACCCAGGCTCTCCAGCAGGCCGGGAAGGAAAAAGCCGCCGATGCCGAAGTTGCCCAGCAGGCCCGCAAGAGTCGCGTCGCCCAG
>NZ_JRMK01000294.1:0-1666 GCF_000972925.1 Mycobacterium sp. UM_Kg1
CCCAGACCCAGATTGGCCAACAGACCCGACAGCGTGAAGTTGCCGGTCCCCAAGTCACTGAGCAGGCCGCCCAGGGTGAGGTTCTCCAGGCCCAGCCCCTCCAACAGGCCGGGCAGCGTCAGGCCGCCCAAGTTCAGCCCGCCGAGCAGAGGCCCGATGCCGAGGTCGCTCAGCTGCAGGTTCTCCAGCAGCCCGCCCAGTGTCAGGTCACTCAGGTTCAGGTTGCCCAGCAAGGCGCCCAGGGTGAGTTCGCCGGTGGCCAGGTTGCCCACCACAGCGCCCAGCGTCATCTCACCCAGCCCCAGGTTGTTGACCAGACCCGGCAACGTGAGGTTGCCCACCAGGCTTTGCAGCAGGTTGGCCAGGTTCACCTCGTCGATACCCAAGGCGCCCAGTAGCCCGTCGAGGTTCAGGGCACCCAACGTCAGGCTGCCGACCACGTCGTTCAGTGACAGGGTTCCGATCCCCAGGTTGTCGAGCAGCTGCGGCAGGCTCACGCCCAGCCCCAGGCTGTTGAGCAGACCGACCAAGTTGTCGTCGCCGAGCCCCACCGCGTTCAGCAGCCCGTTGACGCTCGTGTGTTCCAGCCCCAGGACCTGCAGCAGGCCGTTCCATCCGGTCCAGCCCAGGGTGAAATTGCCCAGCCCCAGGTTCACCATGATCTGGGGAAGCGTCAGGTTGTAGAGACCCAACCCGTGCAGCACGCCGTTCAGGCTCACCCCGGCACCCTGCGCGGCGATATTGCCCAACAGGGAGTTCAGGGTCACGTTGAGACCGAAGAAGCTCAGCAGCCCGCCTACGGTGATCCCGGTCGCATCCAAGGGACCGTTGAGATTGAGGACGTCCAGGGCATCGGAGATCAGCCCAAGGTCGACCCCCAAGAACCTGAGCAGCGAACCTGCGCCCAGGGTGACATCGAAGTCGTGCAGCAGCCCGCCCAGGCCCTGTTGTCCGACGCCGATCGTGTTCAACAGATCCACCAGGGTCAGCTGGCCCATACCGAGGTTGTTGACCAGGCTGTGCAGGCCCATGGTGCCCAACCCCATGCTGTTGATCATGGTGCCGATGCTGATGTCGCCCAGCCCGAGGTTGTTCAGCATGTCCTTGACGAGCAGGCCGTTCATGTTCAGGTTGTAGAGCAGCGTGTGCAGGCTCATCCCGCCCAGCCCCAGGTCGCCCAGCAGGCCGCCAAGGCTTTGGTTGCCCAGGCCGAGGCTGGTCAGCATGCCCGGCAGTGTCGTGGTGCCCAGCAGGGCGCCGACCAGTCCGGACAGCGTGACGTCGCCCATGTCCATGTAGCCCAACAGTTCTGGCAGGGTGGTGCCGCCGGCCCCGATGCCGCCGACCAGCCCTCCCAGGGTCAGATCGGTCAGCCCCAGGTCGCCGATCAGGCCGGGCAGCGTGGTGGCGCCCAGTCCGACGCCGGTCAGCAGTCCGTTGAGGTCCAGGTTGTCCAGGCCGACCGCGCCGACCAGGTCGCCCACACTCAGGCCGGTCAGGGCCAACGTGTCCGCCAAGCCGCCCAATGTCAGGTCCGCGGTGCCCAGTCCTCCCAGCAGGCTGCCCAGCGTCAGATCGGTCATTCCCAGGTCGTCGACCAGGTCGGGCAGCGTGGTCCCGCCCAACCCGACCGCCCCCAGCAGCGCCCCGACGTCCAGACCGCCCA
>NZ_JRMK01000295.1:0-1630 GCF_000972925.1 Mycobacterium sp. UM_Kg1
AGATGTGTATAAGAGACAGGACGACGCTCCAGCCGCCCAGGTCGGCGACGGTCCAGAGTTTGTCGGGAGCCGGGAACGAGCCGCTGAACTCCGCGGCGACGCTCGGGTCGGCCGGGCGGAAGCCGGCTTCGGCCCACAGGCGTTGCGCGGCGGGCGTGTACTGGAAATTCTTGAACGCGGTGGCGGCTTCCAGATGCCTGCTCGAACTCACCACCGCCAGGGGATTCTCGATCTTGAAGGTCTGCGGGGGGTTGATGTGCTCCACCGGCTTGCCCTTGCGCTCGACGGCGATCGCCTCGTTCTCGTAGCTGATCAGTACGTCCCCGCTGCCCTGCAGGAAGACGTCGGTAGCCTCGCGCCCCGAGCCGGGTCGCAGCTTGACGTGGTTGCTGACCAGTTGATCGACGAAGTCGAGGCCGGCCTGCGGGTTCTTGCCGCCTTCACTTTTGACGGCGTAAGGGGCCAACAGATTCCACTTCGCCGACCCGGAGCTCAGCGGACTGGGGCTGATCACCTCCACCTCGGGCCGCAGCAGGTCGTCCCAGTCCTTGATGTGTTTGGGGTTGCCCTGGCGCACCACCAGCGTCACCACCGACCCGAACGGGATGCCCCTGGTGACGTCGGCGTTCCAGTCCTCGGCGACCTTGCCGGCCTTGACCAGCCGGGTGATGTCGGGTTCCACCGAGAAGTTCACCAGGTCCGCGGGCTTGCCGCTGACCACGCCGCGCGACTGATCTCCCGATGCGCCGTAGGAGGTGACGACCTGGACATCAGCCCCCTGTTCGGTGGCGTAGAAGGCCGGAATCACCTTGCTCCAGCCGGGCTCGGGAACCGCGTAGGCCACCAGGGTCAAGGTGGTGTGGGCTTCGGACCGCCCGCCGCCGCCCACCACGTCGCTGGGACCGCCGCCACAGCCGGTGAGCGTGGTCAAGGCCAAGGCGGCAGCCAACGCCAATGCGGCACTGCGCGCGATGGTTCTGGGCATTGGGGACCTTTCTCGGCGAATCCGTACGGAACCTCAGCAAGAGTGCTTGTCCGTCGGATCGCGCAAGGGCATTCGCTGGAGATATCGTGCGTCAGCAATGACGACACCGGTGCGCCGACGGGTGGCGATGTCAGAGACAACAGTGCAGGTCGGCCACAGCGGAAGTGATCACGGCGAGCATCGGGAACGCCAAAACCTGGCGCCGCCGGTCACCGGTCGCTGCGAACATGCCGGGAAGCATAACAGAGGCTCAGCCTGCGGCAGCGGTTCAGCGAGTCAGCAACCAGGTGACGATCACCAGCAGGATCAGACTGACCAGCACCAGGGTCACTTGTGAGCGCGGCATCAGTGGGTCCCGCCGTCACGACCGTGCCGGACACGTTCGAGCACCTGAATTCCCTCCCCCAACAGCGCATCCAGCAGCGACGCCAGACCGTAGGCCAACAGCAACACCACCGGCATCACCACGGCGGTCTGCACCACGAAGCCGAGGCCGGACAGCCAGAGCTCAACACCGTCCCACCAGCTCAGGAAGCCCACCACCTAGCCCACCTTAGCGGTGATCGCGAGCACGGCGAAGCCGGGCGACGCGGGTCACCGCCCACCGGCACCGCGGTGATCGCGAGCACGGCGAAGCCGGGCGAC
>NZ_JRMK01000296.1:0-1596 GCF_000972925.1 Mycobacterium sp. UM_Kg1
CTCCACTCCACGACGGGAGACCTTCCCCGTTCAACGACCGCTACAGCGAGTCGTCACACTTCCTCAACCAACCTGTCTGGGCAGTACACTTAGACCGGCACTTCACTGCGGTCGCCGCTCCACAGGGTGTGGTACTTGCCCGGCGCATCCACCCGGCCGTAGCTGTGGGCGCCGAAGAAGTCGCGCTGGGCCTGGGTCAGGGCGGCCGGCAGTCGTTCGGTGCGCAGCCCGTCGTAGTACGACAGCGCCGAGGCGAAGCCCGGAACGGGGATGCCCAGCTGTGTCGCGGTCACCACCACCCGGCGCCAGCAGTCGATGGCGTCCTCCACCGCGCTGCGGAAATACGGCGCGGCGAGCAGGCTCACCAACTCGGGATCGGTGTCGAACGCCTCTTTGATCCGGTTGAGGAACTTGGCGCGGATGATGCAGCCGCCGCGCCAGATCGTGGCGAGGTCGCCGGGCGCGACGTTCCAGCCGTACTCGGCGCTGCCGGCCTGAATCTGGTTGAAGCCCTGCGCATAAGCGACGATCTTGGATGCGTAGAGAGCCTGACGGACGTCTTCGGTGAACTGAGCCGCGTCCGACGGGCGCGCGCCCAGGGCGCCGGCAGCCAGGCCCACCGCGGCGCGGCGCTGGGCGACCGAGCCGGACAGCGCCCGGGCGAACACCGCCTCGGCGATGCCGGTGACGGGCACTCCCAGGTCCAAAGCGGACTTCACCGTCCAGCGCCCGGTGCCCTTCTGCTCGGCCTCATCGACAATGACATCCACCAACGGCTTACCGGTCTTGGCGTCCACCTGCCGCAGCACCTCGGCGGTGATCTCCACCAGGTAGCTGTCCAAATCGCCGGAGTTCCACTCGGTGAACACCTCGGCGATCTGCGGTGCGGAAAGCCCGAGACCGTCGCGCAGCAGTTGGTAGGCCTCGCCGATCAGCTGCATGTCGGAGTATTCGATGCCGTTGTGCACCATCTTCACGAAGTGTCCGGCGCCGTCGGGCCCGATGTGGGTGCAGCAGGGCACCCCGTCGACGTGGGCGGAGATCTCCTCCAGCAGCGGGCCCAGCGACTCGTAGGACTCCTTGGGGCCGCCCGGCATGATCGACGGCCCGTTCAGCGCGCCCTCCTCGCCACCGGAGATGCCGGCCCCGACGAAGTGCAGGCCGCGCGCGGCCATCGCCTTCTCCCGCCGGATGGTGTCGGTGTAGAGCGCGTTGCCGCCGTCGATGATGATGTCGCCGGGCTCCATGGCGTCGGCGAGCTCGTTGATAACCGCGTCGGTGGCGTCGCCGGCCTTGACCATGATCAGCACACGGCGGGGCTTCTCAAGGGCGGCAAGGAATTCCGGAATCGTCTCGCTGCGGACGAAGTTGCCTTCGGACCCGTGGGCCGCCAGCAGGGCGTCGGTTTTGGCGACCGAACGGTTGTGCAGTGCCACGGTGTAGCCGTGCCGGGCGAAGTTGCGCGCGATGTTGGATCCCATGACGGCCAGTCCGGTCACGCCGATCTGGGCGGTGCCGACAACGTCCGACGCGCTCATATGTTCGCCTTTCGGTGGTAGGTGAATGCGATGCCCGGTTTTCGGGGCGGCGCGGGTT
>NZ_JRMK01000297.1:0-1578 GCF_000972925.1 Mycobacterium sp. UM_Kg1
TGCGACGTCGGCCAGGGTGGCCTCGGCGCCGTCGGTGGCCAGCCACTGCGCCAGCACCCCCGCGGTCGCCGCGATCCGCGCCGGCGACTTACCCGAGACCACCAACGTCGTCACCGGCCCCGAAGCCACCGACTCCCCACCAACACACCCCGACCCCTGCGGAGCCTGCTCCACAATCACATGCGCATTAGTGCCCGACACCCCAAACGACGACACCCCCGCCCGACGCGGACGCGACACCGCAGGCCACGCCCTCGCCCGCCCGGCAACCTCAAACCTCGACGCCCCCACACCCGCATTCGGCGTCAACTCCGAAAAATTCAAATGCCGCGGAATGAAACCCCGCTGCACCGACAACACCGTCTTAATGAACCCCGCCACACCCGAAGCCGACTCCAGATGCCCCACATTGGTCTTCACCGACCCCAACACCAACGGCGCCGACGAACCCCGCTCACCAAACACCGCCGCCAACGCATCCAACTCAATCGGATCACCCAACGCAGTCCCGGTCCCATGCGCCTCGACATAGTCGATATCACCGGGCTCCAACCGCGCCGCCGCCAACGCAGCCCGCACCACCTTCTGCTGCGCCGGACCCGACGGCACCGTCTGACCACTCGACGGCCCATCCTGATTCACCGCCGAACCCCGCACCACCGCCAGAACCCGATCACCATCACGCTGAGCATCCGAAAGCCGCTTGAGCACCACCACCCCAGCACCCTCAGACCGCACATACCCATCAGCGGCAGCATCAAAAGTCTTGCACCGCCCATCAGGCGCCAACATCCCCCACCGCGACGTCGCAATACTGTTCTGCGGAGCCAAAATCAAATTCACCCCGGCAGCCAACGCCTGATCCGACTCCCGACGCCGCAAACTCGCACACGCCAAATGAATCGTCACCAACGACGACGAACACGCCGTATCCACCATCAACGCCGGACCATGCACACCCAAGAAATACGACAACCGACCCGCCGCAAAATTCGGCGCATTACCGAACGAAAAATACGGATCAGCATCACGCGGCCCCAACCGCTCCGCCGCCAACACCGCATAATCACTGGTCGTCACACCCACAAACACACCAGTCGACGTACCGCGAATCCCCTCCCGAGTGATCCCGGCATGCTCCAACGCCTCCCAGGTCACCTCCATCAACAACCGCTGCTGCGGATCCATCGCATCAGCCTCACGCGGCGAAATACCAAAAAACTCCGCATCAAACTCCGACGGATGCCACCCCGACAAAAACCCGCCCTCACGAGAACAAATCGTCCCCGGCACCGAATGATCCGACGAAAACAACGCATCAGCATCCCAGCGATCCGCCGGAACCCCAACAACCCCCGAACCCTCATCACACAACAACTGCCACAACGCCGCCGGACCATCCACCCCACCCGGCAGACGACACCCCAACCCCACCACCGCGATCGGCTCGCTGTCCCCCGCCTCGGCAACAGCCAACCGCGCCGTCAGATCATCAATCTTGCGCAGCGCCTCAGCAACAATCGCCCGACGATCCGGACCCCCCACCGACGCAGCACTCTTCTCGCTCAACTCAACCTC
>NZ_JRMK01000298.1:0-1479 GCF_000972925.1 Mycobacterium sp. UM_Kg1
TAAAGAGCACAAAGGTGAGGGCTTTTTGGTGCCGGCCCCGGGGGCGGCGCCGATCAAGTTCCGCTCCACCTATGTCGACGGGATCTATGACCCGCCGCGCCAGGTGCGCTCGGTGGTGATGCATGCCCTGCCCGAGCCGAAACTGTTCACCGCCGCCGCAGTCGATTCCGGTGCGGAGACGGTGGTGGTCGGCGAGGCCGATGATGAGGTGCTGGGTCCGCCGCGCAAGCTGATCGCCACCATCGGCGAGCAGTTGGCGCAGTATGGGCCGCAAGCGCCGGCGTTGTGGTTGCCGCCGCTGGATGAGCCGATCCCGCTGGCGTCGACGTTGGCCTCGGCCGGTATCGGGGCGCGGCAACTGCGGTGGCCGTTGGGGGAGATCGACAAGCCGTTCGACATGCGGCGCGACCCGCTGGTCTTCGATGCCCGCTCCGCCTCGGGCAACCTGCTGATCCACGGGGGCCCCAAATCGGGCAAGACCACCGCGTTGCAGACGTTCATCCTGTCGGCCGCGGCATTGCATTCGCCGCGGGAGGTCAGTTTCTATGTCCTCGATTACGGCGGCGGGCAGCTGCGGGCCCTGGAAGAGCTGGCCCATGTGGGCAGTGTGGCTTCGGGGTTGGAGCCGGAGAAGATCCGGCGGACCTTCGGTGAGCTTGAGCAACTGCTGACGGCCCGGCAGGCGCGGGAGGCGTTCCGCGACGGCAGCATCGGTGCGTTCAACGACGGTTACGGTGAAGTGTTTTTGGTCATCGACAACCTGTATGCGTTCAGCCGCGACAACACCGATGCGTTCAACACCCGCAACCCGCTGCTGGCCAAGGTGACCGAGCTGGTCAATGTCGGGTTGGCCTACGGCATCCACGTGATCGTCACCACCCCCAGTTGGCTGGAGGTGCCCTTGGCGATGCGCGACGGGCTGGGGCTGCGTCTGGAACTCAAACTCCACGACGCCCGCGACAGCAATGTGCGGGTCGCCGGGGCCTTGACCCGCCCCGCTGAGGCGGTGCCGGTCAACCAGCCCGGCCGCGGTCTGACCATGGCCGCCGAGCATTTCCTGATCGCCCAACCCGATCTGGGGCAGATCGCGGCGATCAACGCCCGCCATCCCGGGCTGGCCGCACCCCCGGTGCGGCTGCTGCCGACCAACCTGGCCCCCGAAGAGGTCGGCCCGCTCTACCCGGCACCGGAACGCATCGTCATCGGGGTCCGCGAAGAAGACCTGGCCCCGGTGCAGGTCGACTTCACCGCCAACCCGCTGCTGCTGGTACTCGGGGACGCCAAGTCCGGCAAAACCACCTTGCTGCGTCACATCATCCGCACCGTGCGGGAGCACTCCAGTGCTGAGCAGGTGGCGTTCACCGTCATCGACCGGCGCCTGCACTTGGTCGACGAACCACTGTTCGACGACAACGAGTACACCGCCAACGTGGATCGGGTCATCCCGGCGATGCTGGGCCTGTCGGCGCTGATCGGCTC
>NZ_JRMK01000299.1:0-1448 GCF_000972925.1 Mycobacterium sp. UM_Kg1
GCGGTGGCACCGGCGGTAAGGGCGGCGACGGCGGTGCCGGTGGTACGGCCACCAACGGCAAGGCCGGTAGCCAGGGTGTCGGCGGGGTCGGTGGCGCCGGCGGTGACGCCGGTGCGGCGGGCAACGGCGGCGACGGCGGTGACGGTGCCGGCGGTGGCCTGAACCCGACTGCGGGTGCCGGTGGTGCCGGCGGTGACGGCGGTGAGCGTGGTACCGCCGGGGCCGGTGGCCAGGGCGGTAACGGTGCCGGTGGTCAGGCTGCTGACGGCCAGCAGGGGGCTGAAGCGGCCGGAACCGGTAACGGCGGTAAGGGCGGCAACGGCGGCAACGGCGAAGGCTTCGGTCAGGCCGGCGGCGACGGCGGTGCCGGCGGCAACGCCGGGACAGTCGGTGACGGTGGCGCCGGCGGTGCCGGCGGTGCCGGTGCTGATGGTGCTGCGGGTGTCACCGACGGTGACGGCAACGGCACTGCTGGTGGTGACGCGGGTGCTGGTGGCGCCGGCGGTACCGGCGGTAAGGGCGGCTCACTGTCGGGTAATGGTGGTGTCGGGGGTGCTGGTGGCGCTGGTGGCGTCGGTGGCGCCGGCGGCTCCGGGACCAACGGTTCGGCCGGTGCCGACGCGGTGGCCGGCAGTGGCGGCAATGGTTCGTCTGGCGACCACGGCGGCGATGGTGGTGACGGCGGCAAGGGTGGTGCTGGTGGCGCCGGCGGTGCCGGTGGTTCGGCGACCAACGGCAGTGCCGGTAGCCAGGGTGTCGGCGGGGTCGGCGGCGACGGTGGTGCTGCCGGTGCGGCGGGCAACGGCGGTGACGGCGGTGCCGGTGCCGGCGGTGGCCTGAACCCGACTGCGGGTGCCGGTGGTGCCGGCGGCAACGGCGGTGACCGCGGTACCGCTGGTGCCGGTGGCCAGGGCGGTAACGGTGCCGGTGGTGCGGCTGCCGATGGCCAGCAGGGTGCGGAGGCCGTCGGTACCGGGAACGGCGGTAAGGGCGGCAACGGCGGTAACGGCGAAGCCCTGACCGGCCAGGCCGGTGGTGACGGTGGTGCCGGCGGCAACGCCGGGACGTTCGGCAACGGTGGTGCCGGTGGTGCCGGTGGTACCGGTGCCGGCGGTGCTGACGGTGTCACGGATGGCTCCGGCAATGGCACCGACGGCCAAGACGCCGGTGCCGGTGGCCGCGGTGGCGCCGGTGGTGCCGGTGGCTCGGTGTCCGGTGACGGCGGTGTCGGTGGCGCTGGCGGCGCCGGCGGTGTCGGCGGTACCGGTGGTGCTGGGCTTGAGGGCTCCGCTGGTGTCGATGCGGCGGCCGGCAGTGGCGGCAACGGCACGGCCGGTGGTGATGGCGGCAACGGTGGCGGCGGTGGCACCGGCGGTAAGGGCGGCGACGGCGGTGCCGGTGGTACGGCCACCAACGGCAAGGCCGGTAGCCAGGGTGTCGGCGGGGTC
>NZ_JRMK01000300.1:0-1425 GCF_000972925.1 Mycobacterium sp. UM_Kg1
GCCCATCTACGAGCGTCTGGAATCCGGCCGGGGCACCCCCGAAGACCTCGACACCCTGCTGGACATCGCCGACGTGCTGTTCGGGAAGTCCTTCTGCGCCTTGGGCGACGGCGCGGCGATGCCGGTGAAGTCGTCGATCGAGTACTTCCGTGACGAATACATCGCCCACCTCGACGGGGGCTGCCCGTTCGACCCGAAAGCGAGCATGTACGTGGCAGGTGGATCCCGCGGCGGTGCGGCGTGACGCAAAACGCTCAGCCGGATGGTCAGGAAACGGTCACCCTCACCATCGACGACCAACAGATCACCGTCCCCAAGGGCACCTTGATCATCCGCGCGGCCGAGCAGCTGGGCATCGAGGTCCCGCGGTTCTGCGACCACCCGCTGCTGGACCCGGTGGCCTGGTGCCGGCAGTGCATGGTCGAGGTGGAAGGCCAGCGCAAGCCGCAGCCGTCGTGCGCGGTGGCCGCCGCCGACGGCATGGTGGTACGCACCCAGCACACCTCCGCCGAAGCCGACCGGGCCCAGCACCTGGTGATGGAGCTGCTGCTGATCAACCACCCGCTGGACTGCCCGACCTGCGACAAGGGCGGAGAGTGCCCGCTGCAGAACCAGGCGATGGCACACGGGCGCTCCGAAACTCGCTTCGAAGAGACCAAGCGCCACTACCCCAAACCGATCAACATCTCCGCACAGGTGCTGCTGGACCGGGATCGCTGCATCCTGTGCGCACGCTGCACCCGGTTCGCCAACGAGATCGCCGGGGACAAACTCATCGAGATGATGGACCGCGGCGCCCTGCAGCAGGTCGGCATCTACAGCGACACCCCGTTCGACTCCTACTTCTCGGGCAACACCGTCCAGATCTGCCCGGTGGGTGCTCTCACCGGCGCCTCCTACCGATTCCGGGCCCGGCCCTTCGACCTGGTGTCCACGCCGAGCGTCTGCGAGCACTGCGCGTCGGGCTGCGCTCAGCGCACCGACCACCGGCGCGGCAAAGTGATGCGGCGACTGGCCGGCGACGACCCGGACGTCAACGAGGAGTGGAACTGCGACAAGGGCCGCTGGGCCTTCACCTACGCCACCCAAAGCGACCGCATCACCACACCGCTGATCCGCGACGACAACGGAAACCTGGTTCCCACCTCCTGGCCGCACGCGGCCGCGGTTGCCGCTCGGGGCCTGGCTGCGGCCCGCGGCCGCACCGGGGTGCTGGTCGGCGGCCGGATGTCGGCCGAAGACGCCTACAGCTACGCCAAGTTCGCCCGGCTGGCACTGCACAGCGATGACATCGACTTCCGGGCCCGGGCACACTCCGCCGAGGAGGCCGCATTCCTGGGCGCCCGGGTGGCCGGCCGCGGTGTCGAGGTCAGCTATGCCGACCTGGCGGCCGCGCCGGTGGTCCTGCTGCTGTCTCTTATACAC
>NZ_JRMK01000301.1:0-1420 GCF_000972925.1 Mycobacterium sp. UM_Kg1
CCATGTCGGGCTGCATCTGGTTGGCCCACGCCACAATTCCACCGCCCAGGTGCACCGCGTTGGCGAACCCGGCCTCCTTCAGCACGGCCAGAACCTCCGCTGAGCGGACACCGGTCTTGCAGTAGAGCACCGACATTCGGTCCTGCGGGAACTGCGCCAGCCCCTCGCCGCTGTTGATCGTCGATTGCGGGACCAACCGCGCCCCCTCGATGCGGTTGATCGCCCACTCTCCCGGTTCCCGCACGTCGATCAGCGCCAACGGCTGCCCGGAGTCCAGCAGCTGCCGCAGCTCGACCGGGGTGATCGTGGAACCGGCGATCGCGGCGGCAGCCTCGTCGGAGACCGCCCCGCAGAACACGTCGTAGTCGACCAGCTCGGTGATCGCCGGCGTGGCAGGGTCCTTGCGGATCGCGATAGTGCGGTAACTCATCTCCAGGGCGTCGTAGATCATCAGCCGGCCCAGCAGCGGCTCCCCGATACCGGTGATCAGCTTGATCGCCTCGGTGCTCATCACCGAGCCGATTGAGGCGCACAGCACGCCGAGCACACCACCTTCGGCGCATGAGGGCACCATTCCCGGCGGCGGCGGCTCGGGGTACAGGTCGCGATAGTTGAGTCCCCGGCCGCCGGGGGCGTCCTCCCAGAACACCGACACCTGGCCTTCGAACCGAAATATCGATCCCCACACGTACGGCTTACGAGCCAGGACCGCTGCATCGTTGACCAGGTAGCGGGTGGCGAAGTTGTCGGTGCCGTCCAGGATCAGGTCGTACTGGGAGAACAGGTCGACGGCGTTGGACGCCTCCAGTCGCACCTGATGCAGCCGCACCTGCACCAGCGGGTTGATCTCGGCGATGGAGTCCCGGGCGCTTTCAGCTTTGGCGCGGCCGACGTCGGAGACGCCGTGAATGACCTGGCGCTGCAGGTTGGACTCCTCGACGACGTCGAAGTCGACGATCCCGAGCGTTCCCACCCCGGCCGCAGCCAGATACAGCAGCGTGGGCGCCCCCAGCCCGCCGGCGCCGATCACCAGCACTCGGGCGTTCTTGAGTCGTTTCTGCCCCGTCACGCCGACATCGGGAATGATCAGGTGCCGGCTGTAGCGCGCCACCTCATCTCGGGTCAGCTCACCGGCCGGCTCCACCAGCGGCGGCAGTGATATCGGCACCGGGCAGTCTCCTCAACGTCGCGTCCGCCAATCACAGCAGCTAATGGGGGCAACGACAAACCGGGCGCGAAGCTTCCCCGGCCGGGGGTCGCCGCTCAGGCGATCGGTGCGGGCCAGGGGTTGAATCGGCAGGTCTTGCCGTCCGGTTTGACCCAATCAGGGTCGAACTTCGCCGCGTCGTCGTTGGATGTTCCGAAGGTCTGCTGCATCATCACCGGCGCCAGCCCGTCCTGCTTCTCGCACGGTTCATGG
>NZ_JRMK01000302.1:0-1361 GCF_000972925.1 Mycobacterium sp. UM_Kg1
GTGTATAAGAGACAGATGCAGGGCGGCGACGGCGGTAACGGCGGGGCGGGCGGCGCGGGCGGCGTCGCTGCCCACGGCGTGGCGGGGCTGGCCGGCACCGGCGGCAACGGGGGCAACGGCGGACACGGCGGGACGCCCGGCGACGGCGGGGCCGGCGGCCACGGCGATGCCAGCAACCCGAACGGCGGCCGCGGCGGCGATGCCGGCGCCTACGGCGCCGGGGGCCTCGGCGGCGACGGCGGGGCGGGTTCGGTTCAGGGTGCCGCCGGCGCCAACGGCACGGTCTCGACCGTGCCCGCAGGGCACGGCGGTGCCGGCGGAAACGGCTTCAACGCCGTCACCGCGGGCGGCTACGGCGGGCACGGCGGCGACGGCGGCACCGGCAGCCTGCACGGCAACGGCGGCGCCGGCGGAAACGGCGGCAACGGCGCGACCGGGGCCGCCGGCACCGCGGCGCTCAACGGCGGCAACGCCGGACACGGCGGGAACGGCGGCAACGGCGGCGCCGGCGGAAACTCCCTCGGCGACGGCCACGGCGGCGCCGGTGGCGCCGGTGGCGCAGCCGGCGACGGCGGCCGAGGCCTGGACCAGGTGTACCTGCCCCCGAGCGCCACCTTGCCCGGCAGCGGCGGGAACGGCGGAACCGGTGGCGCCGGTGGTGCTGGCGGCTCCAGCGTCAGCGCCCACGGCGAGGGCACCGGCAACGGCGGCGCGGGCGGCGCCGGCGGCGCCGGCGGCAACGGCGGCGGCAACGGCATCGCCACCCTCGACGTGGCGAACAACGTGCAGTACGGCAGCGGCGGCGACGGCGGCGCGGGCGGCGTCGGCGGCAACGGCGGGCTCGGCGACACCGGGGCGTTCGGCGGGGGCGACGGCTACCACGGCGGCCACGGCGGGGCCGGCGGCAGCGGCGGAGCGGGCGGGTCGGCCTACGTCGGCAACCCGGCGGTCGGCGAACACGGCCGATTCGGCACCAACGGCAACGGCGGTGACGGGGGTGCCGGCGGCAGCGGCGGTGGCGGCGGTGCCGGCGGCGCGGGGAACGACAGTGCCGGCGGGACGGGCGGCAACGGCGGCAACGGTGGAGCGGCCGGAGACGGCGGCTCGCCCGGTTCGGGGCTCTACGCCCAGCCCGGGATCAACCGCGCGCCGGTGGGTATCGGCGGTGAGGGCGGTGCCGGCGGGTCCGCGGGATCTGGTGGGTCCGGCGGCGCCGGCGACATCGGGTTCGACGGCGGCACCGGCGGAAACGGCGGTGTCGGCGGTCTCGGCGGCAACGGCGGCAGCGCCGTCGGCACCTACTACGCACAGGGCTCCAGCGGCGGCAACGGCGGCGCGGGCGGATCCGGTGGCGACGCCGG
>NZ_JRMK01000303.1:0-1360 GCF_000972925.1 Mycobacterium sp. UM_Kg1
GTCATCTGGGCCGGCGTGCAACCCGAACCCGGCGTCATCGACTACGACTACCTCGCCTCCATCGAAAACACCGTCGAAATCCTGGGCCGGTACAACATCGTCGCCATCCTCGACATGCACCAGGACCTCTACGGTGGCGCTTTCGGCGGCGACGGCGCCCCGGAGTGGGCTACCTTCACCGGCGGGCTGCCGAACTTCGACGTCGGCTTCCCGTTCAGCTACTTCGTCAGCCCCGCACAGAACTATGCCTGGGATGCGTTCTGGGGCAACACCCATGCGGCGGGGATCGGACTGCAGAATCACTACGGGGTGATGTGGCAGGCGGTCGCCGACTACTTCAAGGGCAACGAGAACGTCGCCGGCTACGAGATCATCAACGAGCCGTGGGCGGGCACGCACTGGCTGGGAAGCCTGCTGGGCAACCGGTACTTCGACACCCAGCAGCTGACCCCGTTCTACAACCAGATCGACACGGCCATTCGCTCCGTCGACCCCAACAAGCCGGTGTTCTTCGGGCCGACGACGCTGGAGGCAAGCCTGCCGGTGGCCACGCACCTGGGCAGGGTCGACGACCCGAACACGGTCTTCTCCTTCCACCACTACTGCATGGTCAATGCACTGTTCGCCGACTTCAGCTTCGGCTGCGACTGGAATGCCGATGTGGTGTTCGCGAACGCGATGGACTACGCGCAACGCAACAACATCCCGGCGTTGCTCAGCGAGTTCGGCGCGACCAACAACCTTCCGACCATCGGTGCGAGCCTGCAGGCGGCCAACCGGTACCTGTTCGGCTGGACCGAATGGGCCTACACCGGCAACGACATCACCAGCACGTCGCCGCAGGACCAGGCGCTGGTCTACGACCCGAGCCAGCCCCCGGTCGGCGACAACGTCAACTGGGACAAACTCGACCTGCTGGCCCAGCCCTACCCGCAGATGATCTCGGGCATCCCCACCGGCTTGTCCTTCAACGACGGCGTCCTCTCGTTCAGCTACTCCACCGAACGCGCCGACGGCACCGGGATCTTCGACGCCGGATCCGAGACCGTCATCTCGGTGCCGGCCGGCCAGTACCCCAACGGCTACACCGTCATTGTGACCGGCGGCGAGGTCACCTCAGGCGCCGACGCCCCCCTGTTGACCATCGCCTCCAACGCCGGCGCCACGACCGTCAATGTGACCGTCACCGCCAAGAACTGACCGCGCCGCGCGGGTGCGTGGCGACCGCTGCACCGGTCCGCGCCGCTGCCTTGCGTAGGCTAAGTAAGTCGTTTACCTTTCTCAGACAGGCTTCAGAAATCTGGTTGTCCGTGAGAAGGGTTGGTCGCGATGTCTCGTCGCCGCAGCACGGTTGTGGGCA
>NZ_JRMK01000304.1:0-1346 GCF_000972925.1 Mycobacterium sp. UM_Kg1
GACGAGCACGGCCACCCGATTCCGCTGGAATACGCCGGTGCCCCGCTGCCCAAGAAGATGAACAAGCTCGGTTCCGGTGGCGCCACCGGCCACGGCAGCTTCCTGACGGCCGACCCGGCCGACGAGGACGCAGCGCTCACCGAGGCCGCTCACGCCAGCGAGCGGCGCGCGCTGACCGCGCTCGCCGAATACCAGGGCGAAGACACCAACGGCCACCACTAGGCCCATCGGGACCCACGGGTCCCAGCCAGCGGGCAGCCTGCGCACTGTGTTGCGTGGGCTGCCCGTTTTGGTCGGTGCGGCCCCGGAGTTCGATCCGGCGCAAGCCCCGGACGATCCCGTCGACCTGTTCGTCGGGTGGTTGCTGCACGCTGTCGACAGCGGCGTCGCGGAGCCGCATGCGATGACGTTGTCGACGGTGGCAGTCGACGGCGACCGGGCGCGGCCCTGCGCGCGGGTGCTGATCCTCAAAGACGTCGATGCCGCCGGCTGGCACTTCGCCGTCAGCTCGGCCAGCCGCAAGGGCGCGGAGCTCGCCCGCAATCCGACTGTAGCGCTGACGTTCTACTGGGCCGCGCTGGGCCGCCAGATCCGCATCGAAGGCGTCGCGCTGCCCGACCCACCGGCAGTGACCGCTGAGGACTTCGCGGCCCGCTCCGAAGGCGCCCGGGCGATGGTGCTGACCGGACGGCAAAGTGCGCCGTACTCCGACCCCGCTGAGATCGACGAGGCCCTGGCGAAGGCACATCTGGAACTCGACCGCTCCCCCACCCTGGTCCCGGTCGAGTGGGTTTCGTATGCGGTACGCGCTGACTCGGTGGAGTTCTGGCAGTCCGACGCCGAGCGCCGGCACCGCAGGCTCCGTTATGAGCGTGATGGCGCCCGCTGGTCTACGACGCTGCTCTGGCCTTAGCCCGCGGCGTCCCCGCGGTACCGCTCAGCCGAACCGAGACGGCAGGTCCGCAACCTCACCGAGCTGGCGCAGGTACAGCCAGGGAATCACCGGCATGGCCACTGCGCCGGCCCCGGCCAAGCCGTAGCAGACCCACGACCCGGTGTCCTTGCCGACGGCCATCAGATAGGTCGCCAGCGCCACCAGGGTCAACGTCGCTCCGGTCGCGCTGGCCATCGCGGTGATGCCACGCAACAGCACCCGCTCCACTTGATCCTGGTTGGGCAGCATGGACCTGGTGCCTGCTGCTCGCCGGCCGGGGACATCGAAACCGCGCTGCGGCAGCGGGGCGCCCGGCCGCAGCGGCTTGGACGGCGCCTGGGGCGGAAAGCCGGCAGGCCGCGGCGCCTCGGGCTGACGGGCCCGCAGCAGCATCGGGACGGCGGCCAGTATC
>NZ_JRMK01000305.1:0-1301 GCF_000972925.1 Mycobacterium sp. UM_Kg1
GTCGGCAGCGTCAGATGTGTATAAGAGACAGCGCTCGCCTCGGCTGCGGCCAGTTTGAATCAGCAGGTTACGAAAGTCCCTCCGGCACTTGGTTATCGGGAATATAGGCAGGGCTTCCCGCAAGGCGTTCAGCTGAGACAAGCTACGGAGATCCCAATGCGTCTTATCGGGATGATGCCCATGAGGGGCCGAAAACTATTGTGCTGCCACGTGTTACGGTCAAAAACACGCTGACGCAACGCGGCTCGAACCGCTCGCGCGCACGACAGCACCAAGCAATGATGCCTTGGACGGCATAAGGATTAGCAGCGATCAGCTGCTCGGACCGTTCAGCTGGTCGCAACCAGCACCCGGGCCAATCAACCTGCCGCCGGATCACCAGTGGGAGGCCCGAGGTTTGGGGCAGAATCTGCGCCCGCAAACGGTGCTCAGAACAAGACGTGACGTAGTGATCACGCAGGTGTCGCGACCCGTGGCCCGCGGAGGGTCACCGAAAGTCTGACGCCTCGTCAGATGTCACAGAAAGTGGCGGCGACATCGCCACTGGCGATTCAGCTGCCGATCCCGCGACATTTCGCGGGCAGGAAGGACTGTGCCGGCGGCCAGCGTCAAAGCGGCCATCAGGACCTCCGTAGATGGGCAGATCGGTTTCAAGCCCGGCGCGCCGCCACGACGCGCACTCGCCAGTCAAACGACTACTCCGATGTAGTGCGCCCAGCGTAACGATGTGGCTGACAGGCGCAATAGACGCCGAAAGCGACGAGCACGCGGTCGGCGGCACGCGAGGAATCCGTCCCTCCCATCGGGAGCAAACCTTGTGAGGAATGTCTACAGCAGCCACGGCGACGAATGGTCCGCTCGGCTGCCTGCCGCCAATGTCATAGTGCTACAGACCGTTTTGGCAGCCTTTTGACCCCTTCTTACGCTCAGCGACTGCAATCGAAGACGTCTCACATGCCGGCCGGCGGCAAACCTCACCGCCGGAATGGCGCGGATCCCGGGAGCCGGCCCCGAAAGGTGTACCGAATTGCATTCCCAGTGAGCCAAAAGATATCCCTGCCGGGAGCGCTACGGCCGGGTTCTATTCGGCTTCGAGTGCGGCCAGCACCTCATCGGACACATCGACATTGGTCCACACGTTCTGCACGTCGTCACTGTCCTCAAGCGCCTCGACCAGCTTGAACACCTTACGAGCACCCTCGACATCGACAGCCACACTCACCGACGGCACAAAACTGGCCTCCGCCGACTCATAATCGATCCCCGCCTCCACCAACGCCGAACGCACCGCCACCAGATCC
>NZ_JRMK01000306.1:0-1290 GCF_000972925.1 Mycobacterium sp. UM_Kg1
TATAAGAGACAGGGCCCGCTCGGCGGGACGGTCTGGGGGATCAGCTCTCCCAGCGCCGCGCGCAGTCGGCGGTGGTCGCGCGCCCAGGCCTGCACAGTGCGCCGCCCGCTCAGCCGCAGGCCGATCCCCACCCGGCGGCGGGGAACTCCGCTCAGCTCCCCGAGCGCGCGGGATTCCTGCCACTTCTGCAGTACCTGCTTGCCCCAGCCGGTGGGCCGTTCGGCCTCGGGATAGAGCGCGACGATGTCGGCCACCCGAATGGTCTCGGTGCCCTGCCGCAGCGTGTCCTCGGTGAGTTCGACCGAGGTGTGGATGCGTGCGGCCTTCACCTGGATGGCGAGCATCAGCGAGACGAGCACCAGCAGGATCGCCGGGACCAGCGGCTGGAAACCGAAGCCGCTGGAGTGCTGAATCACCAACAGCAGGCCCGCGGAAATGGGGCCGAAGAGCACCCAGGACCAGCTGGCACCGCTCTCGAAGAACAGCGGTGCGGGTTGCGGCTGGGAAGCAGACATGTCGGGTCAGCCTAACGCGGCGCCGAAACGCGCTGCACAGGACCGCAGCGTCGCGCGAGTTTCGGCGATCCTTACCTTACGCGCAAGTAGTTTGAGTTAGATTTTGGCCTGCATACATGCTTTGCACAGGTTGCCTGCCCTGGAGAGAGTTCGGATGATGCGCCGCCACCGCACTGCAGCAGAGCGCGCCATGCGCACACGAGTCGTCGGTCTCACCGCCTGCACCGGGGCGCTGCTGACGTTCGGGATGGGGCCGCTGGCCGCTGCGCCCGCAGCCCACGCGGACTTCTTCGATCCGATGACCGACCAGCTCCTGGAACCGTTTCTGGACGCCACGACCGGCGCGCCGGACTGGGATGCGCTGTTTTCGCCGGACGCCTGGGAGACATTCCTGAGCCCCGACCACTGGGATGCCGCTCTGAGCGCCTTGAGCGGCGCAGCCCTGGCCGGACCCGCGGTCGATCCCAACACCTGGCTGCTGCAGTACCTCTACACCCCGATTCACGCCGGCCTTGACGAGGCGGTGAACAGCGATCTCGGCCAACTGCTGCTCAGCGTGGTCAACCAACCCAGCCTCCTGCTCACCGGCCGCCCCCTGATCGGTGACGGCGTGGACGGCACCGCCGACGCGCCCAATGGCGGCCATGGCGGCTGGCTGTTCGGCGACGGCGGCGACGGTTGGGACAACACCGAATCCGGCGGGATGGGGGGCGCCGGCGGCAACGCCGGCATGATCGGCAACGGCGGCGACGGAGGCTGTCTCTTATACACATCT
>NZ_JRMK01000307.1:0-1289 GCF_000972925.1 Mycobacterium sp. UM_Kg1
CGATGAAATAGAAGCCGTCTTCGTCTTCGCGGGCCAGGTCACCGGTGTGCATCCAGCCGTCCTTGAACGTCTCGGCGGTGGCCTCGGGGAGCTTCCAGTAGCCGCCTGACAGCAGCGGCCCGGACACGCAGATCTCGCCGACCTCACCCTGGGGCACCGGCTTGCCGTCGTCGCCCAGCAGCGCCACCTGGGCGAACAGCGTGGGGCGGCCGCAGGAGGTGAGCCGCTTCTGGTCGTGGTCGCCCTTGGCCAGGTAGGTGATCACCATCGGCGCCTCGGACTGGCCGTAGTACTGGGCGAAGATCGGCCCGAACCGGTCGATGGCCTCTTGGAGGCGGACCGGGTTCATCGCCGAGGCGCCGTAGTACACCGTCTCCAGCGACGACAGGTCGCGGGTGTGCGAGTCCGGGTGGTCCAGCAGCGCGTAGATCATCGACGGCACCAGCATGGTGGCGGTGATCTTCTGCTCCTCGATCACCCGCAGCACCTCCGCGGGGTCGAACTTGGTCAGCACCACCAGCTCGCCGCCCTTGACGATGGTCGGCACGAAGAACGCCGCCCCGGCGTGCGACAGCGGGGTGCACATCAGGAACTTCGGGTGCTCGGGCCATTCCCACTCGGCGAGCTGCGTGGTGGTCATCGCGGTGATGGAGGACACGGTGCCGATGACGCCCTTGGGCTTGCCGGTGGTCCCGCCGGTGTAGGTGAGGCCGCCGATGTGGTCGGCGGGCAGGTCGGCGGGCAGCAGCGGCTGCGGCTCGTACTTGGCCGCCTCGGCCGCCAGGTCCACGGCCTTGCCCTCGAGCGCCGCGGGCACCGGCCCGATGGTCAGCACCTGCCGCAGGGTGGGCACCTTCTCCAGCAGACCCAGGGCGCGCTCCACGAACGCCGGGGTGGGATCGATGATCAGGGTGGCGACCTCGGCGTCGGCCAGCACGTAGGCGTGGTCGTCGAGCGAACCCAGCGGGTGCAGCGCGGTACGCCGGTATCCCCGGATCTGGCCGGCGCCGATGATCATCAGCACCTCGGGGCGGTTCAGCGACAGCAGGCCGGTCGCGTCGGCCCCGAGCGCGTCGAACGCCTGGATGTACTGGCTGATGCGCTCGGCGAGCTGACCACCGGTCAGTGTGGTGTCGCCGAGGAACAGCACCGGCTTGTCCTTGTTGCGCTTGAGGGCGCCCACGGTGAGATGCCCGGAGTGAATGGGCTGGCGCATGGACTGCGTCGACATCGAGTTACCTCCGCTAGAGCGCTGAAAGCTTGCCCGCTGGACATTACCGACCGCCCCT
>NZ_JRMK01000308.1:0-1268 GCF_000972925.1 Mycobacterium sp. UM_Kg1
ATGTGTATAAGAGACAGGGCGTGGTCAGGCCGGGGGTGGTCAGGCCGGAGGTGGTCGACACGCCCGGCGCGCCCAGCGACGGGTCGGTGAGCCCCGGTGTGACCAGGCCCGGCGAGGTGAGCCCCGGAGTGCCCAGTCCCGGCGACGTCAGGCCGGGATAGGTCCCGGTGGTGCTCGGGTAGAGCCCGGTCGAGGCGGCGCCGTTGGTGAAGCCCGGCACCGGCGGGAGGTTGACCCCGAACTGGGACAGGCCCTGCGAGAGAGCGGTGATCAGCTCACCGGGCAAGTCGGCCACGGACGAGGCCGCGACGAAGTCGTGGTGTTGAGGGGCGCTGTTGTGAGCGACCAGCTCGGATACAGCGACAACTGCGAACGGACTCGCGACCGCCAGGGCGGCGACTGCGCTCATGGTTGTCGAGAGCCTGCGTCGACGTCGGTTCGGCACGGAAGTCTCCTCAATGTGTGTTGCCCGTCAACCTGCGGGTTCTGCCGCGGCCGTCGTGGCGCTTACTGCACTTGTATCTGCCCTACGTGACTGACGGTACGCGTGTGACTTGTGTGAAAAGAGTGACGAGATCGAATCGTGAGGAAACTGCGATCAACCGTTCCCCGGCGTGCCCGGGCCGGAGAGCGCCTGAATCGGCGGGCGAAGTCGAGCTGCGAGCAGGGGCGGCGGGGCGCCGACGATGCGGGCGGGCGCTGGTCGGCTACCCTTGGCGCCGATGACCGCTCGTTTTGACCTCTTTGTCGTGGGTTCCGGCTTCTTCGGCCTGACCATCGCCGAGCGCGTTGCCACGCAGCTCGGCAAGCGTGTTCTCGTCGTCGAGAGGCGTCCGCACATCGGCGGCAACGCCTACTCCGAGGCGGAGCCGCAAACCGGCATCGAAGTCCACAAGTACGGCGCGCACCTGTTCCATACCTCTAATAAGCGGGTCTGGGACTACGTGCGGCAGTTCACCGAGTTCACCGGCTACCAGCATCGGGTCTTCGCCATGCACAACGGCCAGGCCTACCAGTTCCCGATGGGGCTGGGCCTGGTGTCGCAGTTCTTCGGCCGGTATTTCTCCCCCGACGAGGCCCGGGCGCTGATCGCCGAGCAGTCCGCGGAGATCGACACCGCCGAGGCGCAGAACCTCGAGGAGAAGGCGATCAGCCTGATCGGCCGCCCGCTGTACGAGGCGTTCGTCAAGGACTACACCGCCAAGCAGTGGCAGACCGACCCCAAGGAACTGCCGGCGTCCAACATCACGCGGCTGCCGGTGCGCTAC
>NZ_JRMK01000309.1:0-1214 GCF_000972925.1 Mycobacterium sp. UM_Kg1
TGTGTATAAGAGACAGGGCCAACGGTACCGCGGGTGCAACGGGAACCCGGCCGGCGCAGAACTCCGGACTTCCGGGCACCGACGGCGGCAACGGTGGTGACGGTAAGCACGGCGGCAACGGCGGTGCGGGTGGCGCCGGCGGTGCCAGCGGCAGCCAGTCGGGTAACGCCGGATCCGGCGGAAACGGCGGTAACGGCGCAACAGGCTCGGCCGGCGGCGCGGGCGGCAAGGGCGGTACCGGCTCGACGGGTAACTCGACGTCGGTGGTCGGCGGCGCCGGCGGTAACGGCGGTAACGGCGGTAACGGCGGTAACGGCGGTACCGGTGGTCAAGGTGGTGCGGCCGGTGCCCTCAACAACGGGAACGGCACCGCGGGTACTGCCGGCACCAACGGCACCAATGCTGCTGGTGGCGCCGGCGGTAAGGGCGGCACCGGCGGCACCGGTGGTAACGCATCCGGCTCCGGCACCGCCTTCCCGGGTGGGGCCGGCGGTGCGGGTGGCACCGGCGGCCAGGGCGGCACCAGCGGTGGCGGCGTGGTACCCGCCCCGGGTAACCCCGGCACCGCCGGTAATGGCCCTGGCGGCACCGGTAGCCGCACCGGCGGCACTGGTGGCACCGGCGGCAACGGCACGGCCGGAGGCGTCGGATGATGATCCGAACTTCCCAGCCAGGACGTCTGTGGACGGCGGCTCCGTCGGCGATCTGCTCGCCGACGGGGCCGGCGCCCCGGGCCCGCGGCGCCGTGCCGCGTGACGGCCTGACCGATCTTCGACCTCTTCCCCGCGGTGCTGAGACCTCGGTACCGACAACACCAAAAACTTGATCCGAGAAAGCATCACCGACATGGGTTCGTCGCAGAATAGGGAGTCCCGCATGACTGGTAAGCAGCACCGCACAGGGCGTCGTGGTTTCACGGGCGCAGAGGCCCGACGGCGTAGTCGGAGCGTTGCGGCGGCCGGTAGTGCGGTTGGGGCGTTTTTGACGTTTGGGATGGCGCCGTTGTCTGCGGCTCCTGCGGCGCATGCTGATGAGTTTGATTGGGTGGTGGACCTGCTGGGTGAGGACCTGGCGGGTGCGTTTGCGGATCTGAGTCAGGCGTCGTCGTGGGAGACGTTGTTTGACGCGGGTTCGTGGGAGCCGTTGCTGTCGAACGTGGGGTTGTCGTTTGATGCGTCGGTGGCGGATCTGCCGGGTGCGGCGGCTGCTGATGA
>NZ_JRMK01000310.1:0-1197 GCF_000972925.1 Mycobacterium sp. UM_Kg1
GATGTGTATAAGAGACAGGAACACGCTCGACCCGTCGTCTTGGCGCCAGGTGGCCAGCAACCAGCCCAGGTCCAGCAGCGGGTCCCCGATGGTCGACATCTCCCAGTCCACGATCGCCACCACTTCCGGTCCGGTGGGCGAGAACATCACGTTGGCGGCGTGGTAATCACCGTGCAGGATTCCCGGTTGCCACGATGTCGGCACGTTGCGCTGCAGCCAGGCGGCGACCTCGTGCAGCCCCGGCAGGTCCGGCCCCGGATAGTTCTCGAACTGCCCGTAGGAGTCCAGTTCGGCCAGCCAACGCGGAACCTGGCGTTCCAGGAAGCCGTCCGGCTTTCCGTAATCGGCCAAGCCCACCGCGACATGGTCGACGGCGCCGAGCTTGGCCAGCGCGTCGGCCATCGACAGGCCCATCCCATAGCGGACCGTCGGATCACCGGCGTGCAGGGCGGGTAAGTCGCCGCTGGCGTTGAACCCGTCGACGGGCTCCATCAGATAGAACACGGCGTCGCCGAGCACCGCCGGGTCGTCGCAGACGGCGATCAGGCCCGGGTGCGGTACGTCGGTACCGGCCAGCGCGGCCAGCAGCCGGGTCTCGCGCAGCATCACCGCGTTGCTCCGTGGCCGCAGGTGCCGCGGACCGCGCCGCAAAACGTAGCTGCGGCCGGCTCGGGTGAACCGCAGCATGACGTTCTGCGTGCCACCGGACAGTTCGGTGATGTCGTCCAGCGGGCCCTCGCCCAGGCCCTGAGCGGACATCCACGCCGCCACCGCTTCAAGGTTCACGGGGGAAACCTACCCGTCACCGCAGCGCGCTTGCGTGGATTCGCCGACCCGCGTCAGCTTTTCGGCCGCGCCTGCTGGGAGATCGTCTGCACCCGGATCGAGTCGTCGCCGAACACGAAGGTGTCCACCCCGTCGACGTCGACTGCCGCGGCCGCCAGCGACCATTCCAGCAGCAGCACATCGCCGCTGTAGGTCTGCGACTTGATCTCGAACTCGGCGTCGGCCAGTACTGCCGACAGCTGGCTGAACGCCGCCCGGATTCCACTGAGCCCCCGCGCCACACCGGCGGCGGTGATCAGCTCCGAGTCGTCGGTGTAGTCGACCAGCAGTTCGTCGACGTCGCCGGCGAGCAGCGCCTTGAGGTGGTGGTCGAAGATCTCTTGCGGTGAACGTGCCATCGGAAGAACATAG
>NZ_JRMK01000311.1:0-1150 GCF_000972925.1 Mycobacterium sp. UM_Kg1
CGAAATCCCTCGCCGCATGTCCGTCCTCCGCCAGTCAGGACACCCCCCCCCCCCCCGCGTGACCCACCTCACACAGTAAATACACACGCCATGCATCCCCGGTCGGACCGGCAATACCCCCGCGCAGGCGGGTGAACGACTGGCTCGGGCTAGGCGCCCAGCGCGCCGACGAGGGTCTCGAAGACCGCCTGCGGGAAGGTGATGAACGCGTCGAGGACCTGATCGAAACCGGTCTGCAGGGCCGCGGCGATCTCGGTGGGGTCGCCGCCCTGGAGTGCTTCGATCACGTGCCAGGTCGCGATCTGGCCCGCCGTGGTGAAATCGCGCCAGTCGACGAACAGGGCGGTGAACAGATCCGGCGTGGCATCCACCTCGATCCCGTTCCAGCTGACCAGGGTCCAACCATCGGTCGGGTTACCGTCGATGACGACCTGACCGGTATTGACCAACGGGCTACGGGTGTCGAGCAGTTCGTCCAGTACCAGGCCGAAGTCGGGGTTCTGCACGTTCATCAACGTCCAGATGGCGATCGTTCCGGCGTGCGCGAAGGCGACATTGCTGCCCGAGCTTTCCGGATCGGAGATGGTGTCGTCGTAGATGGCCTGGAGAGCATCAGTCACACGGTCGTTGAACGCCACACCGTTGGGGTCGATCGTCGATCCCAACATAGGCACCCAGAAACTGCCCATGGTCCACATCAGCGGCGCGAAGGCGTAGCCGACCTGGACGAGCAAGTTGCTCAGGTCGCCTCCCTCGAACCAGCCGGCGTTGATCTCGTTGAGGCCACCCAGGATCGTCACCGGGGTCTCCGGCGCACCCGCGGCCGTCAGCCAGTCCGCCGCGGTCTGCTGAGTACGCAAGAACTCCGAGGCATAGATGCCCGCGTAGAAGTCCGGGTCGGCGAGGTGCTGCGGGTTCGCGGGGTCGGCGAGATAGGCCGCCTGCTGCTCCCCGAGTTCGGTGATCGGCGCCCCCGGCGGCAGGGTGCCCAGGACGTGCCCTGCGTTGTCCTCGGATTCGGCGTGCCGGATGAGGTCGATGGTGATGTCTTGGGCAGCCAGCAGAATGTCGACGGCGACGGCACTGGCCAGTGGCGTGGCCACCGGTGCCGCAACGATCGCGCCGGCACCGATCAGTGCGACGGTGGCGG
>NZ_JRMK01000312.1:0-1131 GCF_000972925.1 Mycobacterium sp. UM_Kg1
AGGCCGCCGGGTTGGCGATGATGGCCTGAATCGTGGCGATCGGATCCTCGAACAACCGAACCAGCTGGTTCCACAGCTCGGTGAAGAAATCCCCGCCGGCGGCCGGGGAGTCCGCCGCGGGCGCGGCGGAGTCCGCTTTCAGCACCGGCGGCGCCTGCACCGGCCGCGGCGCCGAGGCCAGTGCCGCACCGGAGACCGCATGGTAGGTGCCCATCGTGGCCGCCGCCTGGATCCACATCCGGGCGTAGTCGGCTTCGTTGAGTGCGATCGGGATGGTGTTGATCCCGAAGAAGTTGGTGGCGACCAGCACCCCGTGCGTCACGCGGTTGGCTGACAGCTCGGCCAGGGTCGGCATCGAGGCCAGCGCACCGGTGTAGGCCGCTGCGGCCACCTCGTGCTGGGCAGCCACCCCGGCGCTGTCTGCGCTGGCCTGAGTCAGCCAGGCCAGATAGGGCACGTGCGCCGCCAGGTACTGCTCAGCACTGGGGCCTTGCCAGGAACCGGCCTGCACCGCACCCAGCAGCGCGGTCAGTTCGTCTGCCGCCGAAGCGTATTCGACGCTGAGCGCATTCCACACCCCGGCAGCCGCCAACAGCGGACCCGCACCGGGGCCGCTGCTCAGCAATGCTGAATGCACCTCCGGCGGGGAGGCCATCCAGACCGGGGCGAGGGCCATCAGCCCCGCGTGCCCAAGAAGTACGTCGACGCGCCCGCGGCATCACCGGCGGCGTAGTTGACACCGGACTCACCGACACCGATACCGGCACGGCCCAATTCGGCGGCCCCCTGAGCGGCCACTGCGGCGTGCTCGCTGCCTTGGGCGCTGAAACCGGCGGCGGTCTGCAGCGAGACCGGGTCGGCCGCCGGCGGCACCACCGCGGTGATCAGCGGGGCGGCGCTGGCCTGCGCGGCCGCCAGTCGGGCGGTCAGCGCTTCGACCGCTGCGCTGGCGGCGGCGAGACCTTCGGGAACCACGTTGAGCGTCATGACAGTTACTCCTTCCGCACTTTCGTGTCAGTTGGTGAGGCTTTCGGTGAACGTGGGGTTGACGAGTTGTAGGTAGGTGGGTTCGTCGTTGTCGTTGAGCAGGATTGCGCGGCCTGCGGGCAGGCGTGCGAAGCGTTGGCCGCG
>NZ_JRMK01000313.1:0-1099 GCF_000972925.1 Mycobacterium sp. UM_Kg1
AGATGTGTATAAGAGACAGAACATATTCGGTACCGGCGAATCCTGTCGCCGGGGCTGACGATGAAGCGCGTCGAGGCGATGAAGGCTGTGACGCAGCGGATCACCGACGAGCACATCGATGCGATCCTGGCCGGACCGCAGCCGGCCGACCTGATCGAGGGATTCGCGCTGCCGATTCCCTCCCTGGTGATCAGCGAACTGCTCGGGGTGCCCTACGAGGACCACGAGTTCTTCCAGCAGCACGCCACCATGGGAGTGGACCGCAACGCCACCTCCGACGACCTGGCCGCGGGTGCCACCGAGCTCTCCAAGTACCTGGTCCAGCTGCTGGAGGCCAGGATGGCCGAGCCGGCCGACGACATGGTCTCCGATCTGGCCAAGCGGGTGCGCAATGAGGAGCTGTCGGTGCGCGAGGCCACCCAACTGGGCACCGGGATGCTCATCGCCGGGCACGAGACCACCGCGAACATGATCGGCCTGGGAATCGTGGCGCTGCTGCACGAGCCCGACAGGATCGCCGAGAAGACCGCGGTGTTCCGTGGCGACGACGACGCCGCGATCGCCAACGCCGTCGAGGAACTGCTGCGTTACCTGTCGATCATCCACACCGGCCAGCGCCGGGTGGCCCTTGAGGACATCGAGATCGCCGGCGAAACCATCCGCGCCGGCGAGGGCATCATCATCGACCTGGCGCCGGCCAACTGGGATGCCTCGGTCTTCCCCGAACCGGACACCCTCGACCTGGCGCGACCGGCCCGCCAGCACATGGCGTTCGGCTTCGGTCCGCACCAGTGCGTCGGCCAGCAGCTGGCCCGCGCGGAGATGGTGATCGCCTTCCGCACGTTGTTCCGGCGCATCCCCACCCTGAAGCTGGCGGTGGACATCGACCAGATCCCCTTCAAGAACGACCGGCTCGCCTACGGCGTCTACGAACTCCCTGTCACCTGGTAACCGCCCGATTGGAAGTGGATTGACATGTCCAGCACATCAACTCAAGGCGTCGCGTTCTATCCCCCCGGCGGCTACGGGGCACCCAAGGACCGGCACGGGCAGGCCGGTGTCGGCTTGGGTAATGTCGGCCTGCCGGCCGGTACCGAGG
>NZ_JRMK01000314.1:0-1061 GCF_000972925.1 Mycobacterium sp. UM_Kg1
GCGCGGCGATCAGGGAATCGTCAGCTCCTGACCGGGATGGATCAGATCGGGGTTGGCGATACCGCTTGCCTGCGCGATCTGCGGGTACTTGTTGCCGTCGCCGTAGAACCGCTCGGCGATCGCCCACAGGGTGTCACCGGCCACCACGGTGTACTTGCGGGCGGCAGGTTCAGCAGGTGCGGCAGGTGCGGCCTCCTCGGCGGGCGCCTCCGGCTCGGCCGCCTTGGGCTCCTCGGGCGGCGGTGCGTCGGTCTCGGTCTTAGTGGACCAGGCCGCGCCGTCGGCGGCGTAGAGCACCAGGTTGCGGTCGTCCTGCAAAACCAGCTTGACGTCCTTCTTGCCCTTGGTGTCGGTGTGCCAGATCGGCTTGTCGGCGGTGTACAGCACGAAGTTGCCGTCGGTCTGCACCTCGGCGCGCACCACGTCCTTGCCGTTGGTGCCCGTCGCCCAGATGGCCTTCCCCCGTGCCGCCAACACCAGGTTGCCGTCGTCCTGCAACGTCAGGGTGTAAGCCCCGTTGTTCGAGGTAAGCGACTCGCCCTTGACGAGCTTCTTCCCTGCAGTGAGGGTGTCTCCCAAGCTCTGTGCCACAATCTCCCCTTCATGTCGGCACGCCTCGACCCGATCTCGGCCGGCGCTGTCGCTCCGTTGCGACGCTTGCCAGCCTAGGCGAACACCGGCCGGTGCGCCCCCCATTACGTCAGGACGATCGCTACACCGCAGTGCTGGCCGCAGGGGCGGCGGCGGGCTGCCAACCGGGCGGCCCGAACAGGTAACCCAGCCGGTCGCGCCACCGTGTCGCCCGGCGCAGATCGGCGATGATCGCGCGGTACTCGTGGAACTGCAGGGTCAAGATGTTGAAGGTGTCCACCGGCTTGGTCAGCCCGTAGTGCGGGCGGAACCGTTCCGGGGCGAATGTGCCGAACAGGCGGTCCCAGATGATGAGGATTCCGCCGTAGTTGCGATCCAGGTATTCGGGGTCCATGCCGTGGTGCACCCGGTGGTGCGAGGGCGTGTTGAAGATGAACTCGAAGGGCCGCGGCAGCTTGTCGATGCGTTCG
>NZ_JRMK01000315.1:0-1059 GCF_000972925.1 Mycobacterium sp. UM_Kg1
CGGCCCAGGATTTCGACGGTGTTTTCGATGGAGGCGAGGTAGTCGTAGTCGATGACGCCGGGTTCGGGTTGCACGCCGGCCCAGATGACGCCGAGGCGCACGACGTTGAAGCCGTTGGCGGCCAGGAAGGCTGCGTCGTCTTCGTCGAAACCGGCCGCGGACGGCTCGTAGGGCGGGATCTTGTAGACCTGGTTGAGTCCGCGCAGCATGACGACTTGGCCGTCGCCGTTGGTGAGCCAGCCGTTGGAGACCTCCACCGGCGGCGGGACGGTGCCGGTGAAGCCGCCGGGCAGGGTACCGAAGTGGCCGACGTCGCCGTGGGTGCCGTAGAGCAGTCCGGCGTTGCCGCCGACGCCGCCGAGTGCGGGCAGGCCGAACAGGGTGGCGCCGTCGCCGGCGTCGCCGCCGTTGCCGCCGTTGCCCCACAGCCAGCCGCCGTCGCCGCCGTCACCGCCGACGGCCCCGGCCCCGCCGTCGCCGCCGGCGCCGCCGTTGCCGAACAGTCCCAGGGCGGCACCGCCGGCGCCGCCGGCGACGCCGTCGGTGGTGCTGCTCCAGCCGGCGCCGCCGTCACCGAACAGCCAGCCGCCGTTGCCGCCGTCGGGGTTGTCCGCGGTGCCGTCGGTGCCGTTGCCGATGACCGTCGATCCGAACAGGTTGTTGATGACGCCGTTGACCTGGCTGCCCAGTTCGCTGTTGATCCACTGCTGACCGGCGTCGTGCAGTAGCGCGTAGAAATCCAGGTTCAGGGCGGGGCCGGGTTCGGCCAGTGCGCCGAAGGCGGCATCCCAGTGGGCCGAGGACAAGAACGTGTCCCAGGCTGCGGTGTCGAACAGGGCGTCGCCGTCGAGGTCGCCCGCGGCGGTGACAAACGGCGCTACCAGCGCGTCCCACATGTCGTCGAAATCGGCGTGCGCGGGCGCCGAGATCGGGGCGATCGCCAAGAACGCGGCGACTCCAACGGCCTTGGTGCCCACAACCGTGCTGCGGCGACGAGACATCGCGACCAACCCTTCTCACGGACAACCAGATTTCTGAAGCCTGTCTGAGAAAGGTAAA
>NZ_JRMK01000316.1:0-1031 GCF_000972925.1 Mycobacterium sp. UM_Kg1
CAAGGAACTCAAACAGCTGCGCGAGCAGAACGCTCGGTTGAAGCGGCTGCTGGCCGAGGCCGAGCTGGAGAAGGACGCCCTGCGGGAGGTGGCGAAGGGAAAATTCTGAGCCCAGCAGCCAAGCGCCGCGCCGTCGACATGCTCAAGGCCACGTTGGGCGTGTCGGAGCGGCTGGCGTGCAGGGTTGTTGGGCTGACCCGGTCCACCTACCGTCGCCTGCCGGCCGCGCAGACACCGACCGATCCGGATGCCGAGTTGAGGGCCTGGCTGCGCGGCTACGCCGCCAAACCCCCCTGCCACGGATTCCGGCGTGCCTGGGCGACGCTGCGCTACGACGAGCACCGTGAGGTCAACAAGAAGAAGGTCCACCGCCTGTGGCGCGAAGAGGGCCTGCAGGTCCGCATCCGCAGTCCACGTAAGCGGGCCGGGGTCTCCTCGGCACCTCCTGTCAAGGCTGATGCGCCGAAGGTGGTGTGGGCGATCGACTTCCAATTCGACTCCACTGTCGACGGCAAGGCCATCAAGATCGCCTCGATGATCGACGAACACACCCGCGAATCGCTGCTGGACATCGTGGAGCGCTCGATCACCGGCGAACGCCTGGTCGCCGAACTCACCAAGGTGTTCGCCGCCCACGGTGGACCGCCGAAGGTGCTGCGTCTGGACAACGGCCCAGAGATGGTTTCTCAAGCGCTGCAGCGCTTCTGTGAGAACCAGACCGGGCTGGTCTACATCCCGCCGGGCTGCCCGTGGGACAACGGCTACATCGAATCGTTCAACAACCGCCTGCGCAGGGAGTGCCTCAACCGCAACCACTGGAACACCCTGCTGGAAGCCCGCGTGGTCATCGGCGACTTCAAACACGATCACAATCACCGCCACCGCCACTCGGCCCTGGGCTACCGCACACCGGCCGAGTACGCTGCAGCCTGCAGATGCACCCACACCCCGGTGGCCTGCAACACGAACTGAGAACGGATCAAACCAACCCGACTCAAGAACCGGGTGGACTCAAAATCGGGGACTCGCCA
>NZ_JRMK01000317.1:0-1016 GCF_000972925.1 Mycobacterium sp. UM_Kg1
TGTACTGCCCAGACAGGTTGGTCAACTTTGTGATGGGTGGGACTTTCCCGATCGCTGAGTGTTGCCGGTGGTGATTGTAGGTATGCAGCCAGGCCGGCAGCGCTGATCGCCTCGTCCACTCGTTTGGATAGAAGCGGGCGAAGGCCCATTCGGCGGCCATGCTGCGGTGGAAACGCTCGATCTTTCCGTTCGTCTGCGGCCGGTAGGGGCGGGTTCGGCGGTGCTTGATGCCCAGGTCCTGGCATGCGCGACGCCATGCGTGTGAGCGGTAGCAGCCGCCGTTGTCGGACAGGACCGCTTCTACGGTGACCCCGCGTGCGGCGAACCAGGCGACTGCCCGGTGCAAAACGGCGATCGCGGTCTCAGCTGTTTCGTCGTCATGGATCTCGGCGTAGGCCACGCGCGAGTGGTCGTCGATGACGGTGTGGACAAAGGCGTGCCCCAACAGCGGGTCGCGGTGTTGGCTGCGGCCGACCCCGGCGGTCAGGTGCCGATTCCTCTTGCCTTGCGACCGGCCCACGAACCGCCAGCCGCCACCGGTGGGGATGTTGCCCAGCTTTTTGACATCGACATGGATCAACGATCCCGGGTAATCGTGTTCGTATCGGCGGATCGGTTCACCGGTTCGGATATCGATGTGAGACAGGCGATTGAGCCGACACCGGACCAGCACGGCGTGCACCGTCGAGGCTGGCATCGACAACCGCGAGGCAATCGCTAGCGGTGAGAGGCGATGACGCCAACGCAGGTGGACGATTTTGCGCACCACCTGCTGCGGCGTGCGGTTCGGGCTGTGATGGGGACGGCTGGATCGGTCTGTCATACCGACTGCGCCCATCGCCGCATACCGGGTCGCCCATCGCTTGGCGGTCGGCCACGACACATGGAAGTGCTCGGCTGCCCGAACGACCGGCCAGCCCTCATCGACGATCAGACGCGCAAGCAGCAACCGCCCGCGCGGAGTCAGAACAGCGTTAGCGTGGACCACGAAGGTCTCCTGTCTTCGAAGTGGGTGT
>NZ_JRMK01000318.1:0-1005 GCF_000972925.1 Mycobacterium sp. UM_Kg1
CAGTCCCGCCGAGTTCGCCCTAAAGTGGACCACGACCCACCAACCCCAAGCCGCATAGCGACTGGACCATCAATCGGGTCCCCCTCACCGGTACCTGCGCGCAGAGCCTTCTGACATGACTCCGTTCTTCACAAAGACTGCAGCCTCCGGACTCACCGGGGGGATCAACTCTTGCGCTGACGTGAAGCAGTTGATCATTCGCCGCAGAGATCTAACATCACTCGATCTTTAGCATTCGCGTCCGCGATAGCATCGGTGATTTCCGGCGCATTAGCGCTCCTACCAGTGGCGATCGCAACGAGCTTTTGGTAGCTAAGTGCCAAATTACGTGCTGCGTCGCGGTACTGGCTATCGAGTGCCGGGTCGGCTGCAGCAGTTTGGAGGATCAGTGCGCCGTTGGTAGCGGAAAGACGCCCGAGCGCTGCGTTGTCCGGCAAGTTGGTTTCTATATGCTCCGCATGTGCGGCCAGCCTGTAACTGCGGCAGAGACGGTCCTTGGCGTCAGCCCTCTGCGCAGTTGTGAAGTGCGGTTCCGCTGCGACTGAGGTCCGGGTGAACGCGACAATTAGTGCCGCGATAGACAGCACCGCAGCGAGCACGGCGAGGAACGCAGTCCACCGTTGGCGTGGCTGGGCGGGAAGGGGGGCGGACCAAGGGGGAGGCGTCATTGTCACTTTGGCGATGCTAGCCCAGGTAGGTTTCGTAATTGGTGCATCGTGTGATGCGATGCGGCCTGCGTGGTGGGGAAGTTCATCCAACGCACAGCGCCTTAACCGCCAGGTCTTTAGCGTTGGTGTCTTCGACTATCTGTTGCCATGCCGCAGAAGTGCCGGTTTCAGTGCTAGCCATTGCTGCCTGGGTTTGGAGGTACAGGGCCAACTCGCGTGCAGCGTCGCGGAGACTGGTGTCGAGTGGTGGTGAGGGGGACCCGATTGATGGTCCAGTCGCTATGCGGCTTGGGGTTGGTGGGTCGTGGTCCACTTTAGGGCGAACTCGGCGGGACTG
>NZ_JRMK01000319.1:0-1003 GCF_000972925.1 Mycobacterium sp. UM_Kg1
CCCGGCCTCCGGCGAATGGCTCGGCGGGCCGCGAGACGCGGCCGGCGACCACCGTATTGACCAGCAGTGCCACGACGACGGCGCCAACCACAGCAGCAAGGCGTTTACCCACCCGCAGACGGTATACCTCGCCTAGCCTGGACCGAGATCGGATCACAGGAGGAAGAAGTGAGCGACCACGACATCCGGATGATCGTCTTGTCCACCGACAACCTGGACGAATCGATCAAGTTCTACAGCGAGACCCTGGGCATGCCGCTGAAGTTTCGCGACGGTGCGCACTTTGCCGCCCTGGACGGCGGGTCGGTGACGCTGGCTCTGGCGACCGCGGTCGATCACCCCATCCACGGGCAGGTGGTGGTCGGTATCAAGACCGACGACGTCGACGGGGCGGCGAAGGCCATCGAAGCCAGTGGCGGCGGAATCGTGAAGGGCCCCTACGACGACGCGCACGAGCGCCGGGCCGTGGTGTACGACAACAAGGGCAACGGACTGGTGTTCTATAAGCCGTTGGGGCGATAGGGGATTTTCGCCCTAGTCGCCGTGCTGCATTCGAACGGCGTTTCGCCGGATTCGGGTTTAACATCCGCAATGTGACCACGACACCACCACCTTGGCCCGCGCCGCCCCCTAGTCGACCCGGTGGCCGGCCGATCGCCGCGCTAACCATCGGCCTTATCGCCACGGCTGTAGTGGCTGTAGCGGGCGTTCTTATCAGCCTCAACCGGCCTGCCCCGCCTGTTGCCACGTACTCCACCGGCGAGAGGGCTGCGGCAAAGATACAGTTCTGCGAGAGATACCAACTAGCTTTTCGCGCTTCGCAAATCGATACAGCGCCAGGCCGGGACGCTGCTTTGGCGCGCATTGCGATGGTCAACGGCGCCTTAATACTGGAAACCGCTGCAACCGACCCACTGAGGTGAGCCCCTCGTAGTGGTCCAGTTGTTGTGCGACTCTGATGCCCGGTGTTCGGGCAGGAAGAATCGGCAACGACATGGCAGCC
>NZ_JRMK01000320.1:0-974 GCF_000972925.1 Mycobacterium sp. UM_Kg1
GGCAACGGCGGCAATGGCGGCAACGGTGGCAACGGCTACCAGGGTTCCAACGGTGCGAACGCCGGTGATGACGGACAGCGTGGCGGACACGGCGGTGCCGCCGGAATCGGCGGCAACGGCGGCTCCGGGCTCGTCGGCGGGGCCGGCGGCAACGGCGGTCACGGCGGTCAGGGCGCCAATGGCGGTGCCGGGCACAACGGCTACAACGCGGCAACCGATGCGACCGCCGCAGCCGGAACCCACGGCGGAAACGCAGGCAACGGTGGCGACGGCGGTAATGGCGGCGCCGGCGGCGCCGGCGGTAACGGCGGGACATCGACCGTGCCGGGCGGTACAGCCGGCGCGAACGGCGACGGCGGCAACGGCGGCACCGGCGGCGATGCGGGAACCCCCGGTGACGGCGGTGACGGCAAGGGCGGCGACGCCACCCACCACGCCGGCGGTAACGGCGGAGACGGCGGCAACGCCGGTGCTGCCGGATCCGCCGGAGGCCGCGGTGAGGCCGGGACAGGCGGGGCCGCAGGCACCGGCACCGCGGGCAGCAACGGCAAGGCCGGCAACGGCGTGACCGGTGTGGTGGGCAACGGCGGCAACGGTGGCGACGGCTACAACGCCGCCGCCGACGGCCGGGCGATCGGCGGCGCCCACGGCGGCAACGGCGGCACCGGGGGCAACGGCGGTGACCGCGGTAACGGCGGCAACGGCGGCAATGGCGGCGACGGCGCCGCAGGCAGCGCGGCCACCAGCATGGATGCCGGAGGCCGAGGCGGAGACGGCGGCAACGGCGGCACCGGCGGCAAGGGCGGTGCGGGCGGAGCCTTCGCCGGCACCCGTGGAACCGGCGGCGACGGCGGCAACGGTGGCGTCGGCGGTACCGGTGCGACCGGTGTGGTCACGTCGAACAACGGCTACGGCGGCACGGGTGGCAACGGTGGTGTCGGTGGCAATGCCGGTGACGCCAGTGGGCGGGCCGG
>NZ_JRMK01000321.1:0-961 GCF_000972925.1 Mycobacterium sp. UM_Kg1
TTTCTTCACCGAGCTGTGGAACCAGCTGGTTCGGTTGTTCGAGGATCCGATCGCCACGATTCAGGCCATCATCGCCAACCCGGCGGCCTGGTTCCCACTGCTGTTCTTCGTCGCCTACGAGGCGTTCTTCATCCCGTTCGGTTTCACCTTCTGGGGCGTGATGCTGGGCGCCGCCATCATGGCGCCGATCGTGCTCGGCGTGGGCCTCGGCCTGCTGGCAGACTTCTTCGGCGGGGACTGGACTCGCGAGGCCGTCGCGAAGCCGAAACCGGTACCGCTGGCGCCGTCCGACCGGCCGATCGTGGCGGTGGCGGGTTTTGGACCGGGCGTGGGCGCACCGGGCGCCGCGGGTGTTCCGGCAGTGCAGGCCACCTCGGCGGCGGCACCGCCCGCACCGGCGCCCGGGTCGATCGGCTTCGGCTACCTGGTCGGCGGTGCCGAACCGGGCACCGGACTGGGGCCCACCCTCACCGACCGCAACAAGGCGAAGGCCACGGCATCACGGGTGCCCGCCGCCGCGGCGGCGGTGGGCAGCTCGGCGCGGGAGAGGTCCCGCGCGCGCCGACGGCGGCGCGCTGTCCTACATGACCACGCGGACGAGTTCATGGACATGAATTCCGGTTCCGTCGAGGACAATCCGCCGACTGCGCCGTCGGTGGCCGGTTCGCAACGCGGCGCCGGGGACCTCGGCTTCACCGGAACCGTGGGCAGCAGTGCTCGCAGCGGGGCTACCGGCCTCGCCACTTTGACCGGTGACGGGTTCGGCGGCGGTCCCAGTATGCCGATGTTGCCCGATACCTGGGGCGAGCAGGACTTTGCCGACTCCGCAGGGGAGCCGGATCAGGAACCGAAGAAGAAGTAGAGAAAGGGGTGTGGAGATGAGCTTGTTGGATGCGCATATTCCGCAGTTGGTGGCCTCGGAGTCGGCGTTCGGCGCCAAGGCGGCGTTGATGCGGTCGAC
>NZ_JRMK01000322.1:0-924 GCF_000972925.1 Mycobacterium sp. UM_Kg1
TGTGTATAAGAGACAGCCACCGGAGCCACCGGAGCCGCCCGCGCCGCCGGCGTAGCCGTCCAGGTGTTGGGCGTCGCCGTTGGCGCCGTTGAGACCATCGGCGCCGTTACCGCCGTTACCGCCGTTGCCGCCCACGCCACCGGCGCCGTGCGCACCGTTGTTGGCGCCGGTACCACCGACACCACCGTTACCGCCGGCACCGCCGTTACCGGCGTCGGAGCCGTCTGCTCCCGGTGCCGTGCCGTTGCTGCCGTTGAAACCGTTACCACCGGCGCCGCCGGCACCACCGACACCGCCGTTGCCGGTCAGGGCCTGGGAACCGTCTGCGTTCAGGCCGCCCTTACCGCCACTGCCACCGGCGCCGCCGTGGCCGCCGGCGGTGCCGTCCACCGCACCCGCGGTGCCGTTGACACCCGCCACACCCGCACCACCGGCGCCGCCGTCTCCGCCGATACCCCCGACGCCGCCGACTCCGGCGGCCGCGAAGGTGCCGTTGCCGCTCGCGCCACCGGCACCGCCCTTACCGGCGTCGCCTCCGGCGCCACCGTTCTGCCCGGCATAGCCGTCGCGGTGCCCGGCGTCACCGGCGGCACCGTCGCCGCCGTCGGCACCGTGCCCACCGTTGCCGCCGTTACCGCCCACACCACCGGCGCCATGCGCACCGGCCACCGCACCGGAGCCGCCGACACCACCAGCACCACCGGCACCACCATTGCCACCACGCGTGCCATCCGCGCCGGGCTCATCCCCGTTCACACCGTTCAGACCATTACCACCGCGGCCACCCGCACCACCGGCACCACCATCACCGGTCGCAGCCAGCGAACCATCGGTATTCAGACCGCCCTTACCACCGTTACCACCGGCACCACCGGCACCACCGGCGGTGCCGTCCACCGCACCCGCAGTGCCGTTGACACCGTC
>NZ_JRMK01000323.1:0-892 GCF_000972925.1 Mycobacterium sp. UM_Kg1
GAACTTCCGCTTCGCGCCGGACCGCACCCCCGAACAGGCGCTGGCCCATGTCCGCGAGGTGTTCGACGGCCTCGATGTGGGCGTCGAGCAGACCGATTCGGCGGCCGGCGCCCTGCCCGGGCTGACCGCGCCCGCTGCCGCGGCGCTGGTGGCGGCCGCCGGCGGGCGGGTGCGGGCCAAATACGGCTGGACTGACGTGTCCCGGTTCGCCGCCCGCGGCATTCCCGCGGTCAACTACGGTCCGGGCGACCCGAACCTGGCGCACCGGGTCGACGAGCGGGTACCGGTGGACCAGATCAGCACCGTGGCAGCAATGCTGCGCGGCTACCTCAGCGCCTGACCCGCTCCAGCGCCGCGCGGCCGAACGCGCAGTCGACTTCGGCGCAGAGCCGGGCCAGCGGATCGGCGGCCCGGGCATCGCCGAGCCGGGCGGCGACATCCCAGGCCTGCAGCGCAGCCGCGGACTGCCCGGCGCGTTGCGCCATCCGGGCGCTCTCCCGCGCGGCCGCGATCGCGCCGTGCTGATCGCGCATGCCGGCCCGCTGCCAGGCGCGCGCCATGCCCAACTCCGGGGCGAACAGTGCCGATTTGGTGCCGTGCCGGGACTCGGCCCGCCGCAACGCCTTTGCGGCGCCGGCGATGTCGGACTGCCGGGCCAGCGCGGTGGCCAGCAACGTCAGCGACAGCGGTCCCCACGAATACCCGGTGCGGTCCAGGATGGTCGCGGCCGGCGCCAGTAGCGCCGCCGCGTCCGCGAACTCCTCGGCCGCGATCAGCACGACCGCCACCAGAACCTCGCCGATGGCCCGGCCGGGTTGGGTCAGCTCGGCGAAATCGGTGAACTGCCAGGCCAGCTCACGGGCCTCGGCAAGGCCTGTCTCTTATACACATC
>NZ_JRMK01000324.1:0-867 GCF_000972925.1 Mycobacterium sp. UM_Kg1
GATGTGTATAAGAGACAGGTCATCTACCTGCGCCACCGGTCGGGGATCGGCCACCGGAGTGAATCGCGAGCGGATGACGGCTCGGGCCTCGGCGCCGGTCATCGTGTGCACCGGCGGGAACCCCGCGTTGAGCACTTCGATGACCCGTGCGATCTGCGAATCGAGGATCATGCGAGGTGCAGGTTCCCGGCGCCGGCCGCCGATCGCGCGGTCGGGCCGCCGCGCAGCGGTCGCATCTGCTGCAGGGTGGGAGACACGCGAACGGCCCCGCAGTCGACCGCCTGCCAGATGCCCATCGCGGCGATACGCACCGGAGCGACCAACCGCTGGTCCAGCTTTATCCGGTTCATCGGCCCGCAGACCGAGATGGCGGCGACCGCCTCGCCCGGGTCGCCGATGGGGGCGGCGACGCAGCCGAAGCCGGGCAGCGACTCTTCCCGGTCGAACGCGAAGCCGTGAGAGCGGACTTTGAGCAGTTCGTTACGGAGTTGGGCGTGTGTGGAGATCGAATACTTGGTCCGACGGGGGAGCGCCGCGGAGTTCAAGACGTCGATGTCACGCTCGTCGGCAAACGCCAGCATCGCCTTGCCCACGGCCGTGCAGTGCGCCAGTTGGCGGGCACCGACACGGGTCGGAATTGCCGCCGCCAGGTGATCGCCGACCTTGTCCATGTAGACCACGTCGGGTCCGTCGAGGACGGCGAGGTGAACCACCAGGCCGGTCGCGGCGTGAAGTTCGTGCAGTTTGCGGAGCGCGGCCTTGTGCAGGCGGTCCTGGTGTACCGCCAGGGATCCCAGCTCGACGAGGCGCATGCCCAGTTCGTAGTCCCGGCCGCTGCGGCGCAGCCAGCGCAGCTGTACCAGACGC
>NZ_JRMK01000325.1:0-859 GCF_000972925.1 Mycobacterium sp. UM_Kg1
CCCCCCCTGGCCGCCGCCGCCGCCGTTGCCGCCGTTGCCGCCGGTGCCACCGTTGGTCCCGTCGCCGCCGACTCCGCCCTTGGCGCCCCAGGCCCCGTTGCCTCCGTTGCCGCCATTCCCGCCGGCACCGCCTACGCCGTCGTAGGATGCGCCGCCGTTGCCCCCGGTGCCGCCCACAGCAACGCGCCCGCCGTTGATGGTGTTGACAATGATGCCGCCGTTGCCGCCGTTGCCGCCGTCGCCGCCGACACCACCATGCGCAACGCCGCCGTTGCCGCCGTTGCCGCCCCACGCATTGGGGGAGTTGCCCGTGTCGATTCTCCCGCTGTCACCGCCGTTGCCGCCGTTGCCGCCCGTTCCGCCGTTGTAGGCAGCGCCGCCATAACCTCCTGTGCCGGCGTAGGCATCGCGATGGCTCTTCGTATCGGTAACACTTACGCCGCCCTGGCCGCCGTTGCCGCCGACACTGCCAACGCCGTTACCTGCGCCGCCGCCCCCGCCGCCACCACCACCCGAACTTGAACCGGTCGTGCTGCTGAGCCCGCCGCCCGCGCCGCCGCGTCCTCCGACGCCGCCGTCGCTGCTACCGCCGTTACCGCCGTCGCCGCCCACGCCGCCACCTTCGCGGCCGGACCCGCCGGTGCCTCCTCGTCCGCCGCGGTTTGCTTCGGCACCGTTTGCGCCATCACCGCCCGCACCACCGTTACCGCCGTTGCCGCCACGCCCTGCGGCATGACCGCCGCTGGCGCCGTTGCCTCCTGCCCCAGCCACGGAGCCGGCGCCGTTGGCGTTGCCGCCATCGCCACCGTCGCCGCCGACACCTCCAGCAAAACCCTTGCCTGTCTCTTATACACATCTG
>NZ_JRMK01000326.1:0-840 GCF_000972925.1 Mycobacterium sp. UM_Kg1
ACTCAAGCTCGCCCGCCAGCCGTACTACCGCTGGCGCGCCAATCCGATCACTGACGCGGAGGTCATCGAGGCATATCGCGCTAATGCCCTGTTCGACGCCCACCGCGACGACCCGGAGTTCGGCTACCGCTACCTGGTCGAGGAGGCCCGCGACGCCGGTGAGCCGATGGCCGAGCGCACCGCCTGGCGCATCTGCTCACAGAATCGGCTGTGGAGCGTGTTCGGCAAGAAGCGCGCAAAGAACGGCAAGGTCGGCCCGCCTGTCCACGATGATCTGGTCGAACGTGACTTCAGCGCCGGGGCGCCAAATCAGCTGTGGCTCAGCGATATCACCGAACATCGCACCGACGAAGGCAAGCTCTATCTCTGTGCCATCAAGGACGTGTTCTCTAACCGCGTCGTCGGATATTCGTTGGACTCCCGGATGAAGTCCCGCCTGGCCACCACAGCGCTTAGCAGTGCGGTGGCACGCCGCGGTGATGTGGCCGGTTGCATCCTGCACTCGGATCGCGGATCTCAATTCAGATCAAGGAGATTCGTGCGCGCACTCGGCCATTACGAGATGGTCGGATCGATGGGCCGCGTCGGTGCGGCCGGCGACAATGCGGCCATGGAGAGCTTCTTCGCCCTGCTCCAAAAGAACGTGCTCGATCGCCGCCGCTGGCGCACCCGAGACGAGCTGCGGATCGCGATCGTCACCTGGATCGAGCGGACCTACCATCGCCGCCGGCGCCAAGCCGGACTCGGGCGGTTGACCCCGATCGAGTTCGAAGCCATCATGACCACACCGGCCAGTCAGGCCGCGTGACCGAAACTGTCACCTGATCGTGCAGCAGACCC
>NZ_JRMK01000327.1:0-835 GCF_000972925.1 Mycobacterium sp. UM_Kg1
AGCTACCGACCTTCGGCCGCCAGCTGGCCGCAGCGGTGCCGATGCGCCTGCGCTCCAGCTACCGACCTTCGGCCGCCAGCTGGCCGCAGGCGGCTGCGATCTCGCGGCCGCGGGTGTCGCGGACCGTGCATTCCACGCCCTGAGCCCGCACGCGTCGCACGAACTCCCGCTCCGCCGGCTTGGGACTGGCATCCCATTGGCTGCCCGGCGTGGGATTGAGCGGAATCAGGTTGACGTGCACCAGCTGCCCCAGTGCCTTGTGCAGTTTCTTCCCCAGCAGGTCGGCCCGCCAGGGCTGGTCGTTGACGTCGCGGATCAGCGCGTATTCCACCGACACCCGCCGGCCGGTCACGTCGGCGTAATAGCGTGCGGCGTCAAGAACTTCGGCGACCTTCCACCGGTTGTTGACCGGCACCAGGGTGTCGCGCAGCTCGTCGTCGGGGGTGTGCAGCGACAGCGCGAGCGTCACCCCGAGGCGCTCGTCGGCGAGCTTGCGGATCGCCGGCGCCAGTCCGACGGTGGACACCGTCACCGCCCGCGCCGAGATCCCGAAGCCGTTCGGCGGCGGTTCGGTGATCCGCCGCACGGCTGCCACCACCCGGGCATAGTTGGCCAGCGGCTCCCCCATGCCCATGAAGACGATGTTGGACAGCCGATCCCCCGCCGGCCGAGAGGCACCTTGTTCCCGTAATGCCACTGCCGCGGCCCGCACCTGCTCGAGAATCTCGGCGGTGGACAGGTTCCGGGTCAGCCCGGCCTGCCCGGTGGCGCAGAACGGGCATGCCATGCCACAGCCGGCCTGCGAGGAGATGCACACCTGTCTCTTATACACATC
>NZ_JRMK01000328.1:0-801 GCF_000972925.1 Mycobacterium sp. UM_Kg1
GTGCCGGTGGCTGGCTGTTCGGCATCGGTGGTGCCGGCGGTGCCGGTGGTGATGGCGTCGACGGCGGGCACGGTGGGGACGGCGGCAGTGCGGTCGGCCTGTTCGGCGGTGGTGGTGACGGTGGCGATGCCGGTACCAGCGGTGTCGGTGGGGTTGCCACCCGGTTGCCCGCACTGGGCGGTACCGGCGGCGACGGCAGCCTGTTCATGTTCGGATCCCATGGTGACGTCGGCCAGTTCGGCACCGGTGTTGCGCTGAGCGGGGGCGGGACCGGTGGGTACTCGACGGCCGGTTCCTGGCTGATCGACAGTGACGGCCGCGTGGTGATCCTGCACGGCTTCGACCACGTGAACAAGGTGGCGCCCTATGAGTTGTCAGCCAACGGATTCGGCGACGACGATGCGGCGTTCCTGGCCGCCAACGGCTTCAACAATATTCAGCTGGGCCTGATCTGGTCTGCGGTCGAGCCGCAGCCCGGGGTCTACGACTACGACTATCTGGCCTCGATTGCCCAGACCGTGCAGACGCTGGCCAATCACGGCGTCACCAGCAACATCTACATGCACCAGGACCTCTACGGCACCGCGTTCGGCGGGGTGGGGGCGCCGGACTGGGCGGTGCAGACCGGCGGGCTGCCCAACATCGACGCGGGCTTCCCGTGGAACTACTTCGTCAACTCCGCTGGGAACCACGCTTGGGATGCCTTCTGGAACAACGCCAAGGCGCCGGACGGTATCGGGCTGGAGACCCACCACGCGCAGATGCTGCAGGTGGTGGCCAACTACTTCAAAGACGACCCCG
>NZ_JRMK01000329.1:0-755 GCF_000972925.1 Mycobacterium sp. UM_Kg1
TTGCCGCCGTCACCGCCGGCACCCGAAGCCGCCCGGGTCACCCCGTCGCCCTGCAGACCACCGAGGCCGCCGTTACCACCGTTACCACCGTCGGTGCCGGCAGCACCGTCGATGCTGAACGCGGTGCCCGCCGCACCCGCGGTGCCGTCCTTACCGTCACCACCGGCACCACCAACACCGGCAGTGCCGGCCGCAGCGCGGGTCACCCCATCGGCCTGCAAACCACCCAGGCCGGCGTTACCACCGACACCACCATCGCCACCAGAAGTCCCGGCCGCGGCAGTGCCATCCGTGGCGGCGTCGTAGCCGGCGCCACCGGCACCACCGTTGCCGCCCTTACCGGCCGTGCCATTAGCGCCCGAGGCGGCTTGGACGCCGCCACCGGAGAGGCCACCGGCGCCACCGGCACCGGCGTTACCACCATTGCCACCATTGGCACCGGCACCACCATCGGGGTGGACCGCGTTCCCGGCCTCACCGGCGCCACCGTTGGCACCGTCGGTACCCGAGCCGCCCTTACCGCCAACACCACCGGCACCGTGGGTGCCCGCGGTCGAGCCGGTACCGGCCACACCACCCTTGCCACCGGCACCACCATTGCCACCCGAGGTGCCCGCCGCCGCACCCGCGGACACCGCGTCGTAGCCGGCGCCACCGGCACCACCCTTGCCGCCGTCACCGCCGGCACCCGAAGCCGCCCGGGTCACCCCGTCGCCCTGCAGACCACCGAGGCCGCCGTTACCACCGTTACCACC
>NZ_JRMK01000330.1:0-725 GCF_000972925.1 Mycobacterium sp. UM_Kg1
ATGACGGCCGGCACAGCGATGTTGGTCTGCGCACCGGCGGCGAAGACGCCCTGGCCGTCGGCCATCTGCGTGGAGTAGCTGAGCTGGAATGTGCCGTTGTCGAACGACCAGTTGTTCGGAATGCCGGCGACCGCCTGCGGGTACGGCTCGGCGAGCACCTCCAGCTTCGCGGCATCGATATTGTCGCCGGTCGGCGGCAGGCTGGTGTTGTACACCAACGACGCCGCACGGGCGGGGACGGGGATGTCCATATTGTTGTTCTGGCCGGTGTAGGTCCATGTCGCCCAGCCGTACCGGTGCCCGACGGCGGCATCTGTCAATGCGGTGTGTACGCCAGGAATGTTGCTGTTGCCGAACCCACCGATGTGGGCCGGGATGTCGTGCTCGTCGGCGTACCGCGCGGCGGTGGCGAGTGCCATGTCGGCGAAGACGTCGCAGAACAGGTTGATACCCAACAGGTCTGAAGTCGGGCAGAAGTTCTGGAACGAGTAGATGGCCTTGTCGTCGTCGATCGCGCCCAGCTGGGTGGGGACGCCCATGTTGAACAACACGTTGGGCTGCACGAACACCGGGGTGTCCGGATCCACCGAGCGGATCGCCGCGATCGCTTGATTGTAGAACGGAGTCAGTTGCTGCGAGTCGAAGTAGGGGTTGCCGAACAGGGTCGAGAGCCAGTGCGATCCGGAGTGCGGTTCGGCGATCACCCCGAAGGCGACTACCGCGGG
>NZ_JRMK01000331.1:0-725 GCF_000972925.1 Mycobacterium sp. UM_Kg1
CCCGCGGTAGTCGCCTTCGGGGTGATCGCCGAACCGCACTCCGGATCGCACTGGCTCTCGACCCTGTTCGGCAACCCCTACTTCGACTCCCAACAGCTGACCCCCTTCTACAACCAATCGGTCGCGGCGATCCGGTCGGTGGACCCCGACACTCCGATATTCGTGCAGCCCAACGTGCTGTTCAACATGGGTGTCCAAACCCACCTGGGGGCTGTCGACGACGAGAAGGTCATCTACTCGTTCCAGCACTTCTGCCCGTCGGTCGACCTGTTCGGCGTCGACTTCCTGTGCAACGTGTTCGCCGATTTCGCGATCAACAACGCGGCCAGCTACCCGGACACACACAACATCCCGGCCCACATCGGTGGGTTCGGCGCCAGCAATGCACTCGGTGCGCACGCCGCTGTGCTGGATGCCGCCCAGCGACACCAGTACGGCTGGGCGACATGGGTTTACACTGGTCAGAACGACATCACCACGACCGCAACATCCCGCGAGGCGGAATCGATCGTCTACGACACCAGCCTGCCGCCGACCGGCGACAATATCGATGCTGCGAAGCTGGAGGTGCTCGCCGAGCCCTACCCGCAGGCGGTCGCCGGTATTCCGAACAACTGGTCGTTCGACAACGGCACGTTCCAGCTCAGCTACTCCACGCAGATGGCCGACGGCCAGGGCGTCTTCGCCGCCGGTGCGCAGACCAACATCGCTGTGCCGGCCGTCAT
>NZ_JRMK01000332.1:0-720 GCF_000972925.1 Mycobacterium sp. UM_Kg1
TGTTGTGACCTCGGAGGTTGTTGACGGCGTGCCTGCTTGAAATGGGGAGGACCTCCTGACGGAGTGGATGTGTCTGGCATCTACCCGTAGGAGGTCCTCGTGTCTCACGCTAACGCTCGTACCAACCTGTTCGCACGTCGCCTGATCGTCGAGCGTGTCGCTGCTGGCTGGCCGGCTGCGCATGTGGCTGAGCAACTGGGTATTTCGCGGGCCACGGTCTACAAGTGGCTGCGCCGCTTCGCCGAAGGTGGAGAGGCTGCGTTGGTTGATCGGTCCTCGCGCCCGCACCGGATGCCCAAGCGCACCAGTGAACGCGTTGAACACAAAGTGCTCACCCTGCGGCGCCGCCGCAGGCGCGGCGCGGTCGTGCTGGCCGCTGAGCTCGGGATGCACGCCTCGACGGTGGGCCGGATCCTGGCACGCCATCAGGTGCCGCACTTGAGTGCGATCGACCCGATCACCGGGCAGCCGGTGCGCTGCTCACCGCGCAGCACGAACCGCTATGAGCACCGCACCCCGGGAGCCATGGTCCACGTCGATGTCAAAAAGCTGGGCCGCATCCCCACAGGTGGCGGGTGGCGCCTGCACGGCCGCGACGCCACGGTGTCAGTTGCCCACCGGCACAAGAAGGCCAAGATCGGCTACGACTACGTGCACACCGCGATCGACGACCGCACCCGGCTGGCCTACAGCGAAGTGCTGCCCGACGAGAAAGACCCC
>NZ_JRMK01000333.1:0-697 GCF_000972925.1 Mycobacterium sp. UM_Kg1
CCAGGAAAGCCGCGTCATCGTCGCCGAATCCGTTGGCTGACAACTCATAGGGCGCCAGTTTGTTCACGTGGTCGAAGCCGTGCAGGATCACCACGCGACCGTCACTGTCGATCAGCCAGGAACCCGCCGTCGAGTACCCACCGGTCCCGCCCCCGCTGAGTGCAACACCGGTACCGAACTGACCGACATCACCGTGGGATCCCAGCATCAGCAGGCTGCCGTTGCCGCCGGTGCCGCCCAGCGCGGGCAACCGGGTGGCAACCCCACCCACACCACTGTTACCGGCATCGCCACCGTCACCACCACCGCCGAACAGGCCGACCGCACTGCCACCATCCCCACCGTGCCCGCCGTCAACGCCATCACCACCGGCACCGCCGGCACCACCGATGCCGAACAGCCAGCCACCGGCACCACCGGCACCGCCCACACCGCCCAACTCGCCATCGCCGCCGGCACCACCGGCACCACCGATGCCCAGCAACCAACCACCGGCGCCCCCAGCACCTCCGGCAGCGCCCTCGCCCCCGGCCCCGCCGACACCACCGTTGCCGAACCACCCCGCAGCGCCACCGGCGCCACCGGCCACACCGTCGACAGTGCTGGAATAACCGGCACCACCATCACCGAACAACCACCCACCGGCACCGCCGTCAGGATTCTCCGCAGTACCGTCCGCGCCGTCCCCGATCGCATA
>NZ_JRMK01000334.1:0-682 GCF_000972925.1 Mycobacterium sp. UM_Kg1
ATGTGTATAAGAGACAGGTCTGACCGCGGAGGCCGTTGTCGCCGCCGCTGAGAGGACCCTGGAAAACTGACGTCGATCGCCCGCACAGCGGTCGGTTGAGAAGGAGCGCAACATGACTCAGAATCCCACGCTTGCCGCTCTGAGCGCCGCCGGCGTATCGGTGTGGCTCGACGATCTGTCCCGCGACCGGCTGAACTCGGGCAACCTGGCCGATCTGGTCGCCACCCGCAGTGTGGTCGGGGTGACCACCAACCCGACCATCTTCCAGAAGGCGCTGGAGAAAGGGCACGCCTACGACGGGCAACTGGCCGAACTGGCCGCCCGCGGCGCCGACGTGGACGCGGTGATCCGCACCGTCACCACCGACGACGTCCGCAACGCCTGCGACGTGCTGTCCGCGGCATGGAAGGCCTCCGAGGGCGTGGACGGGCGAGTCTCGATCGAGGTCGATCCCCGGCTGGCCCATGACACCGACAAGACCGTCGCCCAGGCGGTCGAGCTGTGGAAGATCGTCGACCGCCCCAACCTGTTCATCAAGATTCCGGCCACCCGGGCGGGGCTCCCGGCCATCACCGCAGTGCTCGCCGAGGGGATCTCGGTCAATGTCACCCTGATCTTCTCGGTCGAGCGACACCGCGAAGTGATGGACGCCTACCTCGCCGGTCTGGAGGCCGCCGCGGCT
>NZ_JRMK01000335.1:0-657 GCF_000972925.1 Mycobacterium sp. UM_Kg1
GCGCGCCGGGGTGCCCGAAGCCGTGGCCGCACTGGCCGCGGTCCGCCGACGGATCGGTGCCCGGGCGCCGCAGGCCGGCGCGCCCAACCCGGCTGCTCGCGATCTCGACGTCCCGTACGCTGAGCACAACTGTTTGCCCACAGTCGGCGGGGATGTGACAAACAATCCCGCCGCGCACATGCCTCCGGAGCACATCGCCGGAGGCAGGACACCGAAAGGTGCGGAGGTGACCAACATTCCTTCGGAGGGGGCGGGGTCTCGGGCCGCGTCGAGGACCGTTGCTCCGCAATCCACCCAGCGGGCCGCCGAGGCCCCCGGGCCGGCCAGCAACGACAGCTTGCTGACGCCGGGGCGCAGCGTCGCCGGCGGTCGCTACCGGCTGCTGGTACGTCACGGCGGCACGCCGGTGCTGCAGTTCTGGCAGGCGCTGGACACCGCGCTGGACCGGCAGGTGGCGCTGACGTTCGTCGACCCGAACCAGACCATGCCCGACGACCAGCTCACCGGTGTGCTCACGCGAACCCAGCGGCTCAGTCAGATCGACGCACCCGGAATCGCCCGGGTGCTCGACGTGGTGCGCGTCGGTGCGGGCGGACTGGTGGTCTCCGAATGGGTGCGGGGCGCCTCGCTGCAGGAGGTCGCGGGTACGGCGCCGTC
>NZ_JRMK01000336.1:0-648 GCF_000972925.1 Mycobacterium sp. UM_Kg1
CCACCGCCGTCATCGGGAAAACAGACTGTGTGGCACCGGAAGTCGTCAAGGGAGAACTGGGTGCCTGCGAGGGTCCCGGCCCGGCCGCACTGGCTGGAATCGAGCCCGGTGACGTGGTGGTCAAGGTCGGGGACACGCCGGTGTCGACGTTCGAGGAGATGGCTGCGGCAGTACGCAAGCAGCACGGCCGGACCCCGTTCGTCATCGAGCGCAACGGCGCCGAGCTGACCAAGTACGTCGACGTGGCGCCGACCCAGCGCTGGATCGCCGACGGCCCCGATCGTGAGGCCGTGCCCAGCACCGTCGGCGCGATCGGCGTCGGGGCCGCCCAGTTCGGGCCCACGCAGTACAACCCGCTCACCGCGGTCCCGGCGACGTTCACCTTCAGCGGCGACCTGGCGGTGCTGCTGGGCAAGTCGCTGGCCAACATCCCCTCCAAGGTCGGCGCGCTGGTGAACGCCATCGGTCACCCGAGCGGGCCGCGTGACCCCGAAACCCCGATCAGTGTGGTGGGAGCGTCGATCATCGGCGGCGACACCGTCGATCACGGGCTGTGGGTGGCGTTCTGGTTCTTCCTGGCCCAGCTGAACTTCATCCTGGGCGTGCTGAACCTGGTGCCGCTGCTGCCGTTCGACGGCGGGCACATCG
>NZ_JRMK01000337.1:0-580 GCF_000972925.1 Mycobacterium sp. UM_Kg1
CGGCGCCGGTGACGTGCGCGCAGTGGAGTAAGCCCGCGGGGGCGAGCACCAGTTCGTTGACGTTGCTGTCGGGTTCGACGCTGCCGTTGCGTGAGGGTGTGCGCACCCTGGATCTGGTGGGCGCCGGGGTGGGCGGCACCGCGGCCCGCGTCGCCCTGACACCCGGAACGGGGTACTTCGTCCAGAGCGTCAGCAGCGATCCCACGGCCGATGCGAAAGCCGGCCCGCTGTTCTGGATCTCCGACACCGGTGTGCGGTACGGCATCAACACCGAGGCCGGCAGCGCCGGCGGTGACGGTGACACGGTCTCCGCCCTCGGGCTGAGTGAGCCGGCGTTGGCCGTGCCGTGGTCGGTGCTGTCGCAGTTCGCCCTCGGACCTACGTTGTCGCGTGCTGATGCGTTGTTGGCGCATGACGGGTTGGCGCCGGATCCGAGTCCGGGCCGTCGCGCCACCACTGAGCTGGGTACCGCTGCTAACGGGGGAGAGACCCGATGAGTCGTTTGATTTTTGAGGCGCGTCGTCGGTTGCCGGTGCCGCCGGTGGATCGGGGTGCGATCACGGTGGAGGCGCCGCCGGAG
>NZ_JRMK01000338.1:0-574 GCF_000972925.1 Mycobacterium sp. UM_Kg1
CTCCGGCGGCGCCTCCACCGTGATCGCACCCCGATCCACCGGCGGCACCGGCAACCGACGACGCGCCTCAAAAATCAAACGACTCATCGCGACTCTCCCACATTCGACACCACGCCCAGCTCACCAACCACACGACGACCCGGACGCGGATCCGGCGCCAACCCGTCATGCGCCAACAACGCATCAGACCGCGACAGACTCGGCCCCGCCGCAAACTGCGACAACACCGACCACGGCACCGGCAACACCGGCCCACTCAAACCCAACGCCGAGACTGCGTCACCGTCACCGCCGGCGCCGCCTTCATTGCTGAGGCCGTACCGCACACCGGTGTCGGAGATCCAGAACAGCGATCCCGCCGGCTCCGAGGCCGGTGCCTGCCCGACGGCCTGGGCGACATAGCCGAGGCCGGGTGTCAGGGCCACGCGGGCCGCGGTGCCGCCCACCCCGGCGCCCACCAGATCCAGCGTGCGCACACCCTCACCCAACGGCAGCGTCGAACCCGACAGCAACGTCAACGAACTGGTGCTCGCCCCCGCGGGCTTACTCCACTGCGCGCACGTCACCGGCGCCG
>NZ_JRMK01000339.1:0-565 GCF_000972925.1 Mycobacterium sp. UM_Kg1
ATCACGTTCGGCCGGATCGGGCACATCGCCCCAACCGCGGTCCCGATGCCGGTCAGCCGCTTCCTCCTGCGCCGCTGCGGAACCCGCAGACCCTCCTCGCGCCACAGGCGGCGGATGCGCTTGTTGTTGATCAGCCAGCCGGCCTTGCGGGCTGCGATCGCCGCTCGCCGCCATCCCCAGCGGGGCCGGTCGGTGGAGAACTTCCGCAGCCAGGCCCGCAGCTGGTCTTCGGCATCGCTGATCGAGGCCGGCGTCAGGCTCATCGTGGACCGGTGCAGGCCGACCACCGTGCAGGCTCGCCGCTCAGAGACCCCGAACCGTTCACGCAGCATCACCACGGCGCTGCGCTTGCGGTTCGGGCCTAAAAGTTTCCCGACGAAATCTCCTTGAGCATGTCGATATCGAGGGCCTGGTTGGCCACCAGCTTCTTGAGCCGGGCGTTCTCTGCCTCGAGTTCCTTGAGACGCTTGGCGTCACTGGCCTTCATGCCGCCGTACTGGGCGACCCAGCGATGCCAGGTCGATTCGGTGATCTCCAGGTGCCGGCACACCTCGCAGAGCTCCTG
>NZ_JRMK01000340.1:0-558 GCF_000972925.1 Mycobacterium sp. UM_Kg1
GCCGTCACCACCGACGCCACCGTTACCGCCGACGCCGTAGAACAAGCCGATACCGGCACCACCGGCACCACCGACGCCACCGTCACCACCATCGATACCAGCGCCACCAGCACCACCGTCACCACCGATGCCCATCCACCAGCCACCGGCACCACCAGCGCCACCATCGCCACCATCGAAGCCGTCACCACCGACGCCACCGTTACCGAACATGCCGGCCGAACCACCGACACCACCGATACCGTCAGCCGACGTACCCGCCGCACCACCATCACCGAACCACAGACCACCAGAACCACCAGCAGCATCGGCCAGCGACCCACCATCAACACCGTCGGCACCGTTACCGATCAGCATCTGACCGAAACCGAACAGGTTGATAAACGAATTGACCTGCTCACCGATCGGGCTCAGAATCCAGGCCTGCCCCAGCTCATACAACGGCTGGTAGAACAACGCACCGAACCAGTCATCAGCAGCCGCCGCACCCGGCAGATCCGCCACCGACGCATCAAACGACAACCCCACGTTCGACAGCAACGGCTCCCACGAACCCGC
>NZ_JRMK01000341.1:0-553 GCF_000972925.1 Mycobacterium sp. UM_Kg1
CGACCGCGGGCACCCACGGTGCCGGTGGTGTTGGCGGTAAGGGCGGCTCGGGTACCGACGGTGCCACCGGTGGCGCCGGAGCGGCCGGGACCGCGGCCAACCCCGATGGTGGTGCCGGGACCAATGGCGGCAATGGTGGTAACGCCGGTGCCGGTGGCGCCGGTGGCCTCTCCGGTGGCGGGGTGGCGGCCGCCAACGGTGCCAACGGTTCGGCCGGTAAGGGCGGCAACGGTGGTGCCGGTGGCGCCGGCTACGACGCGGCCTCCGACCCCACTGCGGCGGCGGGTACCGCCGGTGGCAATGGTGGTGTCGGTGGTAACGCCGGCCTGGGTGGCCAGCTCGTCGGTGGCGGGCGGGCCGCTGACGGCACTGCCGGGGTTGGTGGTGCCGGTGGTGACGGTAAGGACGGCACCGCGGGTGCGGCCGGTACCGCGGGGGCGGTCAACGGTGGTACCGGCACCAATGGTGGTAACGGTGGTAACGGCGGCCTCGGTGGTCTGCAGGGCGACGGGGTGACCCGGGCGGCTTCGGGTGCCGGCGGTGACGGCGGCAA
>NZ_JRMK01000342.1:0-541 GCF_000972925.1 Mycobacterium sp. UM_Kg1
TCACGGCCCGCACCCCCGGCACCACCGACACCGGCGTTACCCCCGGCACCACCGGCCTGCCCGGCCTCACCATCAAGAGAAGCGTTGCCCGCACTCAGCCCATCACGACCCGCCGCGCCATCGGCACCATCGGCACCATCACCGGCGTCACCGCCCACACCCCCACGGCCCTGCAACCCCTCCCCCCCGGCCGCACCATCAGCAGCCCGGACACCATCACCACCGACACCACCAGCACCCCGGTTACCGGCCGCGCCCCCAGCGCCGCCATCACCACCAGCGCCACCAGCACCACCATGACCACCGGCAGCACCGGCCTCCACCGCGGCGAAACCATCCCCGCCCGCGCCACCAGCACCACCATCGCCGCCAGAACCACCATCACCGGCAGCACCACCAACGCCACCAACACCGGCCACCCCAGCACGGGCACCCGAACCGGCCACACCCCCATTACCCCCGGCACCACCATGACCACCCCGATCACCGGCACCACCATCAGCACCCCGGCCACCAGCACCACCATCAACGGCCCCCGCCG
>NZ_JRMK01000343.1:0-536 GCF_000972925.1 Mycobacterium sp. UM_Kg1
AGATGTGTATAAGAGACAGGGAATGCGTACATCTGGTGCAGCGGACCGCTGAGCAACCGAGTGGTCACGTCGACCACCGGGTCCGATGCGGGCGCGGCGGGACGGCGGTCCAGCTTCTTGGCCGTGCTGACAGCAGGCGAAGCCGGAGCCGTGATGTCGGTGTAAGCGATTGCAACCATGATGGCCTCCTAGTCACGTCACGGCGCAACGCGCACAGCCGGAGGCCCGGGGGCTCAGCTGGAGGCGGTATGCGACCGTTCGGATGGGGACGGAACAGACGTCAGATATCGGCTCGGACTATCACCGGAACTCATTCGTCCCTCACCTCCTCTCGGTCGCGGGCGCGCACCAGCGCGCCAAATTCACCGCATGCTCGGGGAGGCAGCTCCGACCACCGTCGGGAGACCGCACCCCTCTCGTCAGAGCTTTGGCACTGCACGGCGTGTCCCATTCGGGAAGCCACTTGGGCTCAACCCTTAATCCGGGAGGAGCTGTCCTGACCCGGGGCGTCTTTCGACGTTCGGGGTCAGTGGCCT
>NZ_JRMK01000344.1:0-531 GCF_000972925.1 Mycobacterium sp. UM_Kg1
GGGGATGGGTCGTCGGTTGTTGGCCGAGGAGCCGGCGTTTGCTGCTGCGGTGGCGGAGTTGGAGCCGGTTTTTGTCCGGCAGGTGGGTTTTTCGCTGTGTGAGGTGCTCGAGCAGGGCCGGGAGATTTCCGGTGATGCTCAGGTGCAGCCGGTGATCATGGGGCTGCAGTTGGCGTTGGCGGCGTTGTGGCGGTCCTATGGGGTGGTTCCGGATGCGGTGATCGGGCATTCCATGGGGGAGGTGTCGGCGGCGGTGGTGGCCGGGGCGCTGACGCCGGAGCAGGGTTTGCAGGTGATCGGGGTGCGGTCGTCGTTGATGTCGCGGCAGGCCGGTCAGGGTGCGGTGGCGTTGCTGGAGTTGGATGCCGCAGCGGCTCAGGAGTTGTTGGCCGGTTATCCCGGTGTGGAGGTGGCGGGGGATCTGTCGCCGCGGCAGACGGTGGTGGCCGGTGCTCCTGCGCAGGTGGATGCGGTGATCGCTGCGGTGGCCGGCGCGGAGCGGTTTGCGCGGCGGGTCAATATGGAGGTGGC
>NZ_JRMK01000345.1:0-499 GCF_000972925.1 Mycobacterium sp. UM_Kg1
CAGGCCAACTCCCACGGTCAGAAGGTGCAGACCGCCGGCAACAACATGGCCAACACCGACGCGTCGGTCGGCTCCAGCTGGGCCTGAGCCCCAGCGGAGCTTTGTGTAGCAATACATTTCATCCCCCGACCCGCGATGTCCGTGCCCGGCGCGGACATCGCGAGGCCGTGGACACCACTTGTTTTTCGAGGAAGGCATTGCATTGGCCAAGAAGACAGCTGACGACATTCTCACGTTGATCTCCGACGAGTCGGTGGAGTACGTCGATGTCCGGTTCTGCGATCTACCCGGTCAGATGCAGCATCTGACCGTTCCCGCGGCCTCCCTCGACGCAGCCGCGTTCGAGGATGGGCTGGCCTTCGACGGGTCCTCGATCCGTGGATTCCAGTCCATCCACGAATCGGACATGCTGCTGCTGCCCGACTACGAGACCGCCCGCATCGACCCGTTCCGGGCCGCCAAGACGCTGAACCTGAACTTCTTCGTCCATGACCCGTTC
>NZ_JRMK01000346.1:0-494 GCF_000972925.1 Mycobacterium sp. UM_Kg1
CCCGCCAGCCGCGTACCTAACCTCTCAGGTCAGTACATCTAGTCAGTCGCGCGGCTGTCCCGGGCCCGGCGGGGGTTGCCATTGCACGGTGTCGTTCAGACTCCGCCGCGGGGTGGCCGGCAGCGGATCGGCGTTGATCGGAGCCCAGCCCACCCGCAGCAGCATCTGCGGGTAGCCACTGGTTCCGAACACGTCTCGGCGCACCGCGGCACGGGTTTCGGCGATCTCCAGCGGTTCGGTGACCGGGCAGCTGGCCAGCCCCAGCGCCGTCGCGGTCAGCAGGACCACGCTGGTGGCCTCACCGGCGCGCAGCTGCGCCAGCCGATCGTCGGCCTCGGTGCCCAGCGCCAGCATCACCGCGCGATCTTCGGCCGCCTCCGCACCGGGCGGCTGGGCCAGTGCCGGACCGGCGAAGAACCGGCCGGGGATCGGGGCGTGGGTGTCGGGCACCGGGACGCTGCGCGCCGGAACCCCCGCCACCTGTCTCTTATACA
>NZ_JRMK01000347.1:0-493 GCF_000972925.1 Mycobacterium sp. UM_Kg1
TTGAAGGCGTGTGATCGGTAGCAGGACCCGTTGTCGGTCAAGACCGTTCGCACTGTGAAGCCGCCGGATTCGTTGAACCAGGCGTTGGCCCGCCGCCAGAACGCTGCGGCGGTGTCTTTGCGCTCGTCGCCGAGTAATTCGGAGTAGGCCAATCGGGAGTGGGCGTCGATCGCGGTGTGCAAGAAGTGGTAGCCGCGTAGTGGATGGCGGTACTTGTTGCGCTGCCCTGAGCTCTTATCGGCTTGGGCGTTGCGGTTACCGATGGTGCGGCCGAGCATGCGCCAGCCGCCACCGGCGGGGATCTTGCCCAGCTTCTTGACATCAACGTGGACCAGATCGCCGCAGTGCGCCGATTCCATTCGTCGGATGACACGCCCGGTCGCACGGTCGAGCCACGTGAGCCTGGCCAGGCCGTAGCGCGTCAGCACCCGGTGCACTGTGGAGATGTTCAGGCCCAACAGGTAGGCGATCCGAGCGGGGCCCCAGCGGCGGG
>NZ_JRMK01000348.1:0-476 GCF_000972925.1 Mycobacterium sp. UM_Kg1
CGGGGTCGTCTTTGAAGTAGTTGGCCACCACCTGCAGCATCTGCGCGTGGTGGGTCTCCAGCCCGATACCGTCCGGCGCCTTGGCGTTGCCCCAGAAGGCATCCCAGGCGTGGTTCTGCGCGGGGTTGACGAAGTAGCTCCACGGGAAGCCCACGTCGATGTTGGGCAACCCGCCGGTCTGAACCGCCCACTCCGGGGCCCCCTCGCCACCGAATGTCGTGCCGTAGAGGTCCTGGTGCATGTAGATGTTGCTGGTGACACCGTGGTTGGCCAGCGTCTGCACGGTCTGGGCGATCGAGGCCAGATAGTCGTAGTCGTAGACTCCGGGCTGCGGCTCGACCGCGGCCCAGATCAGGCCCAGCTGAACGTTGTTGAAGCCGTTGGCGGCCAGGAAAGCCGCGTCATCGTCGCCGAATCCGTTGGCTGACAACTCATAGGGCGCCAGTTTGTTCACGTGGTCGAAGCCGTGCAGGATC
>NZ_JRMK01000349.1:0-470 GCF_000972925.1 Mycobacterium sp. UM_Kg1
GCCGGTGGTTTGGGTGGCCGTGGCGGCAACGGTTTCAACGGCGCAAACGGGGATGAGCCCGGCGCGGATGGCACGCGTGGTGGCAATGGTGGTGCCGGTGGTGCTGGTGGTGTCGGCGGGTCTGGTGCGGTGGCCGGTGCGCATGGCGCCGGTGGTGTGGGCGGTAACGGTGGCAACGGTGGGCAGGGTGCGCACGGTGCCAATGGCGCCAATGGCACTGCGCAGCAGATTGCGGGCCAGGCGGGCCAGGACGGTGGCGCCGGTGGCAATGCCGGTAAGGGTGGTGCCGGTGGTGCCAGCGGTAACGGCACCTTTGCGGGTGCGGGCAGTGATGGTGTGGCCGGCGCGGGTGGCAATGGTGGTGTCGGTGGCACCGGGTTCGACGGTGTCAACGGCACTGCGGGTGCGGTGGACGGCACCGCCGGTGGTGCCGGTGGTGCCGGTGGTAACGGTGGTAAGGGCGGTCTGAA
>NZ_JRMK01000350.1:0-463 GCF_000972925.1 Mycobacterium sp. UM_Kg1
CCAAGATCGGCTACGACTACGTGCACACCGCGATCGACGACCGCACCCGGCTGGCCTACAGCGAAGTGCTGCCCGACGAGAAAGACCCCACGTGCGCAGGCTTTCTGCACCGAGCGATGGAGTGGTTCGCCGGCCACGGTGTGCGGGTTCGGCGGCTGCTGACTGACAACGCTTTGGTCTACCGGCGCGGCACCAACTGGGGCTGGGTGTGCACAGCGTGGGGCCTGCGACGCAGGTTCATCAAACCCGGCTGCCCGTGGACCAACGGCAAAGCAGAGCGTTTCAACCGGACCCTGCTCAACGAATGGGCCTACGCCCGCCCCTGGACCTCCAACAGCGTCCGTAAACGAGCACTTGACCGATTCCTGCACCGCTACAACACTCAACGAGGCCACTCCGCCCTCGGCGGAAGACCACCCATCACCCGACTCGCCGCCTGACAACAACGTGTCAGGTCACAACA
>NZ_JRMK01000351.1:0-437 GCF_000972925.1 Mycobacterium sp. UM_Kg1
CCGGGGTAATTCGTCATGTCTGTTGTCTACTCCTAGTGACGCGAGGCGGCAGCGACGTTGCCTCACCACCATGCCTACGTGGACTGAGAAGCGCCTGTGACGGCTGCGGCCGAAGCGGGTCCCGCGGAGGTGGGACCGCCGGGCAGCACCATCCGAAACGACGTGCCGGGCGGTTTGCCCCCGGGGATGGTCTCGCCGATGGTGATTGCCCCGCCGTGTTTGAGCACCACCTGCTTGACGATCGCCAACCCCAGTCCGGATCCGGGCATGGCACGCGCGGAGTCCGACCGGTCGAAGCGCTCGAACACCAACTCCCGCTGGCTCTCCGGGATACCCGGCCCCTGGTCCGAGACGACCATCTCCACGTGCGTGGGGTCGAGCTGACGCATCCGCAGTCCGACGACCCCGCCCGACGGACTCCACTTGGCCGCATTGTC
>NZ_JRMK01000352.1:0-436 GCF_000972925.1 Mycobacterium sp. UM_Kg1
AGATGTGTATAAGAGACAGCCATCACGGTGCACACCGTCCATGCAAATCGCGACACCGCACTGCCGGACCTGGCGCGGCTGCTGCGGAGCCTGCCCATGACGGCGCACCGCTGCGCTTCACCGGATCGCACCGCCGCAGCCCTGAATGAGTTGGCCTCCTTCGGAACATATTTCACGCTTTCGGCCGCCGGCGCGGCGGACTGGCGGCCGGTGGCCGAGCTTTACACCGACCCAGAGCTGCTGTCCGGCCTGATCACCCGGGTGCAAGAACGCATCGGGGCGCCGGAATTTCGGGTGGCAGCGTCCACCTTCTACCTCGGCTACGCCGCCCGGTTGTGGTCCATCGGACTGGGCGCCGCGGCCGAACACGCGCTGCTGATCGACCTTGATCCCGGCCGACTGCGTTACGCCGAATGCGCCGGCACCATCGAACTGC
>NZ_JRMK01000353.1:0-430 GCF_000972925.1 Mycobacterium sp. UM_Kg1
CGGCACCACCATTGCCGCCCTTACCCGCCGCAGCCTGGGTGACACCGTCGGCCTGCAGACCACCGGCGCCGCCGTTACCGCCGTTACCACCATTGGTGCCGGCCGTGCCGTTGACCGCACCCGCGGTACCGGCCGCACCCGCAGCACCGGCCTTACCCGAACCACCGGCACCACCGACACCGGCGGTGCCGGCCGCAGCGCGGGTCACCCCATCGGCCTGCAAACCACCCAGACCGGCGTTACCACCGGCACCACCATTGCCACCGGAAGTTCCCGCCGCGGCGGCGGCATCAGAGGCCGCGTCGTAGCCGGCGCCGCCGACACCACCGTTGCCGCCCTTACCGGCCGAACCGTTGGCACCGTTGGCGGCTTGGACTCCGCCACCGGAGAGGCCACCGGCGCCACCGGCACCGGCGTTACCACCATTGCC
>NZ_JRMK01000354.1:0-425 GCF_000972925.1 Mycobacterium sp. UM_Kg1
GAGTACCCGGCACGTCACCGCCACGGGGATCCCGTCGGCGGCGAGCTCACTTACGAGCGGGTAGACCCTTTTCCCGGAAGGTTGGCCTGCGACAGATAGGCCGTGGCCCGGCGCAGGACCTCGTTCTCCTGCTCCAACAGTTTGATCCGCCGCCGCGCCTGACGCAGCTCAGCGGACTCGCCAGTGCTCTTGCCAGGCTTGGTGCCCTCGTCGATATCAGCTTGGCGCATCCACTTGTGCAAGGTCATCGGATGGACACCGAAATCGTTGGCGATCTGCTCGATCGTCACACCGCCATCGCGGTTGCGGGCCACGCGCACGACGTCGTCGCGGAACTCACGGGGGTAGGGCCTTGCCATGGGGACATCCTTCCAGCCTGCCCACGCTGGGCAAGCCAACTCAGATGTCACCTACGCGTGCAGCAG
>NZ_JRMK01000355.1:0-416 GCF_000972925.1 Mycobacterium sp. UM_Kg1
GGGGGTAGGGCCTTGCCATGGGGACATCCTTCCAGCCTGCCCACGCTGGGCAAGCCAACTCAGATGTCACCTACGCGTGCAGCAGACCCTTCTCGCCCGCTCTAGCAGCGCATAGCGGCCTTCGGAAGCAGCTTTCTCGCTGGAGCAAGAGACAGTCTACGAACGTGGACTACACAGAACGATGACGACAGCTTGAGCACGAGGTTCCCGCTGCTGAAACCGAGCGGCATCCGACGTTGAACGGCGATAGGGGCTGCTGCCACACCGACCAACCAGGCTGCATGACCGAATCTGCCACCCACCGGCGTATCAGGCTCATGCACCGCAACTTCTTCGACCGACCTGATAAAACAGCCGGCCATTCGCCATGCCGAGAAGCTGCCGCGCTGTGTAGTCCCAACGATGGGCGGTGATGG
>NZ_JRMK01000356.1:0-398 GCF_000972925.1 Mycobacterium sp. UM_Kg1
GGAAGCCACTTGGGCTCAACCCTTAATCCGGGAGGAGCTGTCCTGACCCGGGGCGTCTTTCGACGTTCGGGGTCAGTGGCCTATATCCATGTAGACGCCTCACCTAACGAGGTGCTCGTCCCATCATAGTGCACCAGCGCCGTAATAGGGTCAATCGGCGCCCCCGGGTCGCTGCCGATCTGCTGTGAGCAGCTGCGCCGATGCCCGGAAAGTACCGGCGGCCCAGGCGAAATCGGGACCGCCCATAAAGAAGCGCGGCAGCACACCCGTGGATCGGGTGTGCTGCCGCGCGCTACGAAACTGCGGGGCGCTCAGGCCCAGCTGGAGCCGACCGACGCGTCGGTGTTGGCCATGTTGTTGCCGGCGGTCTGCACCTTCTGACCGTGGGAGTTGGCCTG
>NZ_JRMK01000357.1:0-397 GCF_000972925.1 Mycobacterium sp. UM_Kg1
GGCCTGCAGGCCGATGGCGTCACCCGCGCTGCTGCCGGTGTGGCCGGGGTCGGCGGTAACGGCGGCGACGGCAAAGACGGCGCAGCCAGCACCACCGCCGGTGTTGATGGCGGGGCCGGTGGCCGGGGTGGCAACGGCGGCCAGGGTGGCTTCGACACCAGTGGCGGATTCGGTAACAACGGCGGCAACGGTGGCCGGGGCGGCAACGGCGGTGCGGGCTTCGACGGCGCCGACGGTGTGGAGGGCAGCGTCGACGGCGGCCACGGCAGTGCCGGTGGCGCCGGCGGCAACGGTGGCCACGGTGGCACCGGAGCGTTCGGTGGTGTCGGCGGCGCCGGCGGTGACGGCGGTCAGGGCGGTAACGGTGGTGCTGGGTTCAACGCTGTCTCTTATACAC
>NZ_JRMK01000358.1:0-385 GCF_000972925.1 Mycobacterium sp. UM_Kg1
ACCAGCCATGTTCTCCATCGTCCCTTCCAGCCCAACCTCGGGCTACAGGACTCTAAAACCAGCCGGTCTCATCCATGGGGAACATGCCACGGATGCCTCTACCGGGAGATTGCCAAGCTCATTTGGAATCCCGATGACCTACTCGCCGCGGCGGCCAGCGCATAACGCCCATCCGGTTGATCGCTGCGCGCATCTGCTACATCGAGTTTGTCGTAGACCTACTGCCCTTCCTACCGACCGAAGTCCTCGGCCATGAACCAGGTGGTTGATGAACACGCCGGGCCGGGGCCGCAGCGTCTGAGGTGAGCCCCTCGTAGTGGTCCAGTTGTTGTGCGACTCTGATGCCCGGTGTTCGGGCAGGAAGAATCGGCAACGACATGGCAGC
>NZ_JRMK01000359.1:0-382 GCF_000972925.1 Mycobacterium sp. UM_Kg1
GTGGCGATGAAGGTCGACCACGCGCCGCGCAGCACGTGTGGGAATCGGGTCGCGGCGGTCCTCACGGCAGCAAGACTACGGGCCGTCGGTGAACGCATTGCGTCGCTCAAATGGAGTTTCGCCGGTGGGCATACCTCGTCCGTGTCGGCCGATCGGGATCATTTAGCCTGGTTGACACGTGTCGGGTTGCACTTCGAGAGCTACCCGCAAGTAACCACAGGAGTTTCCGGTGTCAATCGACGTGTCCGCCGACCCCGCCGGTATGGAGCAGGCCCGGGCCCGCTGGCGTGCCGCTGTTGCCGGGGTGCTGGCCAAGAGCACGCGCCGCGAAGCCGCCGACATCGAGGCGGAGACCGGCGGTGAGCCCGAACGGCTGCTGGAC
>NZ_JRMK01000360.1:0-369 GCF_000972925.1 Mycobacterium sp. UM_Kg1
GATGTGTATAAGAGACAGACCGGAGGCCCCGGCACCGCCCGCGAGCGTGGCATCGGCACCGGTCACACCGGCAACACCGTCGCCGCCCACTCCACCAGCGGCGCCATTGCCGTGCGCGCCACCGTCGCCGCCGGCACCACCATTTCCACCGGAGGAACCGTTGCCATCGGCCAACAGGCCGGTGCCGTCACCGCCCGCACCGCCTACACCGCCATTGCCACTGATCCCGACGGGCAACTGGCCGTCGGCTCCGGGCCGCCCGGCGTTGCCCCACAACCAGGACATGAACTTCTCGCCCGCGGCACCGCCGATGCCCACCACGGTGCCGATCTGGCCGCCGGCGCCACCATCGCCACCGTTTCCACCACC
>NZ_JRMK01000361.1:0-368 GCF_000972925.1 Mycobacterium sp. UM_Kg1
GGCAACGCTTCTCTTGATGGTGAGGCCGGGCAGGCCGGTGGTGCCGGGGGTAACGCCGGTGTCGGTGGTGCCGGGGGTGCGGGCCGTGAAGGCCAGGCGGCTGCGGGTGCCGATGGGCGTGCCGGGGTCGGTGGCAATGGCGGTCACGGTGGTGCCGGCGCGGATGGTGCCGATGGTGATCACGCCACAACACCGGGCAGCGACGGCGCCGCCGGGACCAACGGTGGTCACGGCGGTAACGGCGGCGCAGCCGGCAAGGGCGGCTGGAATGCCGACGGCAGCGCCAGCGGGCTCGACGGGACGCAGGGCAACGGCGGCAACGGCGGCAATGGCGGCAACGGGGGCAGTGGTGTGGCCGGCAAAGCCGG
>NZ_JRMK01000362.1:0-367 GCF_000972925.1 Mycobacterium sp. UM_Kg1
CCCCTCGATCCCGCACTGCCTGCCCCAGCCGCTGCTCTTGTAACCGCCGAACGGGGCGTCGGCGCCGTAGTACATGCCTCCGTTGACGCCGATCGCCCCGGTCCGGATGCGGCGGGCCACGCTCAGCGCCCGTTCGGTGGACGCCGAGACCACCGCGCCGGCCAGTCCGTACGCGCTGTCGTTGGCGATGCGCACGGCCTCGTCGTCGTCGCCGAACGGCAGTATCACGAGCACCGGCCCGAAGACCTCCTCCCGCGCGATCGCGGCGCTGTTGTCCACCCCGGCGATCACCGTCGGCTGCACGTAGTGTCCCCCCGCCAGCTCGGCCGGCAGTCCTTCGACTTCGCCGCCACCGGTGGTGATCTCG
>NZ_JRMK01000363.1:0-364 GCF_000972925.1 Mycobacterium sp. UM_Kg1
TGCGCATCCCGATCACCGGCACCAACCCCAAGGCCAAGCGCCTGGAGTTCCGCTGCCCGGACTCCTCGGGCAACCCCTACCTGGCGTTCTCGGCGATGCTGATGGCCGGCATCGACGGCATCAAGAACAAGATCGAACCGGCGGCCCCGGTCGACAAGGACCTCTACGAACTGCCCGCCGACGAGGCCGCCAGCATCGCCCAGGCTCCGACATCGCTTTCCGAGGTGATCGACAATCTGGAAGCCGACCACGAATACCTCACCGAGGGCGGCGTGTTCACCCCGGACGTGATCGAGACCTGGATCAACTACAAGCGCGACAACGAGATCGCGCCGGTGAACCTGCGCCCGCACCCCTACGAGTT
>NZ_JRMK01000364.1:0-353 GCF_000972925.1 Mycobacterium sp. UM_Kg1
CACACCCACTACCTGCTCATCGACGATGTCGACGCCATCCCCGACACCCCGGCCCTGACCGGGCCCTACGCCGGGCAACGGCCGTGGACCACCCTGATCGAACTGCTCTCCCAAGCCGGGGATCTGGGGCTGCGCGTCATCGTCACCGGCCGGGCCACCGGCTCCGGGCACGCCCTGATGACCAACCCCCTGCTGCGCCGCCTCAACGACCTGCAGGCCACCACCCTGATGCTGTCGGGCAACCCCGCCGACAGCGGCAAGATCCGCGGCCAACGCTTCGCACGCCTGCCCGCAGGCCGCGCAATCCTGCTCAACGACAACGACGAACCCACCTACCTACAACTCGTCAACCC
>NZ_JRMK01000365.1:0-344 GCF_000972925.1 Mycobacterium sp. UM_Kg1
GTCTCGGCGCCCAACGCCACCGTGCTGGTCATCGCCTCCGACCCCGGAGCCACCACCATCAACGTCACGGTCACCCGGGTCGGCGCATAAGCGCTGCGCCAGACCCGAATCGCGGTTTTCACGGGAGGTTTCATGGGCAAGCGGCCCTTTACGAGGACCGACGGCCAGGCGCGGCTCGCCGTCGCGGCCTGCACCGGAGTGGGTATCGCGGTGCTGCTTCCCGCGGTGCCCGCGCGGGCGGATCTTGATGATGTTTTCGACCAGCTGTTCTCGCCGTTTGTGGACGCGGCGACCAGCGGCGTCGACTGGGATGCGTTCACCGACGCCACGGCGTGGAGCACCTT
>NZ_JRMK01000366.1:0-342 GCF_000972925.1 Mycobacterium sp. UM_Kg1
CCTCCCGCAGGGCGTCCTTCTCCAGCTCGGCCTCGGCCAGCAGCCGCTTCAACCGAGCGTTCTGCTCGCGCAGCTGTTTGAGTTCCTTGGCGGCGTCGGTGTCCATTCCGCCGTAGGTGCGGCGCCAGTTGTACAGCGTGGCCGCCGACACCCCCAGCTCGGCGGCGATCTCCTCACCGGTCCTGCCCTCGGCAGCCAGCTCATCCGCCCGGCGCAACTTGCGCACGATGTCCTCCGCGGAATGCCGCTTACGACCAGCCATGTTCTCCATCGTCCCTTCCAGCCCAACCTCGGGCTACAGGACTCTAAAACCAGCCGGTCTCATCCATGGGGAACATGCCA
>NZ_JRMK01000367.1:0-337 GCF_000972925.1 Mycobacterium sp. UM_Kg1
ATCAACACCGCCACCCCATTAGGCCCATACCCCTCATAGGTGATCGTCTGATAATCCGCCCCACCGGCTTCCTCACCAGCACCACGCTTACGAGCCCGCTCAATGTTGTCATTGGGCACCGAGTTCTTCTTCGCCTTCTGAATGGCATCGAACAACGTCGGATTACCCGACGGATCACCACCACCAACCCGCGCCGCAACCTCGATATTCTTGATCAACCGCGCAAAATTCTTCCCACGACGCGCGTCGATGACCGCCTTCTTGTGCTTCGTGGTAGCCCACTTGGAATGGCCGCTCATCGATCACCTACCTCACTGTCGCAAAAAAAATCGGCGCG
>NZ_JRMK01000368.1:0-334 GCF_000972925.1 Mycobacterium sp. UM_Kg1
AGTCGCCGGCGCGGATCGCGGCGACCGCGGGGGTGCTGGCGCAGTGGCTGGCCACCGACGGCGCCGAGGCCACCCTGGCCGACGTCGCACACGCGCTCAACCACCATCGGACCCGCCACCAGAAGTTCGCCACCGTTGCCGCCCGGGACACCGAGCAGGCCATCGCGGGGCTGAGCGCGCTGGCCGCAGGCGAGTCTGCGCCGGGCGTGGTGGAACCTGCGGCGGTACTGCCGGGACCGGGAACCGTGTTTGTGTTTTCGGGTCAGGGTTCGCATTGGGTGGGGATGGGTCGTCGGTTGTTGGCCGAGGAGCCGGCGTTTGCTGCTGCGGTGGC
>NZ_JRMK01000369.1:0-311 GCF_000972925.1 Mycobacterium sp. UM_Kg1
CCGGCCCGCCCACTGGCGTCACCGGCATTGCCACCGACACCACCGTTGCCACCCGTGCCGCCGTAGCCGTTGTTCGACGTGACCACACCAGCCGCGCCCATCCCGCCGACGCCACCGTCACCGCCGTCACCGACCGCACCGGCACGACCGACCGACCCGGCCAACCCACCGGTACCCCCACGACCACCAGTACCGCCCTGGCCGTTGTTGTAGCCCCCCTGACCGGCCGCACCGGTACCGCCGACACCACCGGCGCCACCGTTACCGGCCCGCCCACTGGCGTCACCGGCATTGCCACCGACACCACCGTT
>NZ_JRMK01000370.1:0-310 GCF_000972925.1 Mycobacterium sp. UM_Kg1
AACTCGTAGGGGTGCGGGCGCAGGTTCACCGGCGCGATCTCGTTGTCGCGCTTGTAGTTGATCCAGGTCTCGATCACGTCCGGGGTGAAGACGCCGCCCTCGGTGAGGTATTCGTGGTCGGCTTCCAGATTGTCGATCACCTGTGCCAGTGAGGTGGGGGCCTGGGGGATGTTGGCGGCCTCGTCGGGGGGCAGTTCGTAGAGGTCCTTGTCGACCGGTGCCGCCGGTTCGATCTTGTTCTTGATGCCGTCGATGCCGGCCATCAGCATGGCGGCGAACGCCAGGTAGGGGTTGCCCGAGGAGTCCGGGC
>NZ_JRMK01000371.1:0-305 GCF_000972925.1 Mycobacterium sp. UM_Kg1
CCCGGAAGAACGCCGTCGTCGCCGTTACGGCCGGCGAGTCCGTCGCCGCCGTCGCCGGCGTCACCGCCGTTGCCGACGGCGCCCGCGTTGCCACCGGCTCCACCGTCACCGCCGCTGATCCCACCGCTGCCGCCGTGGCCGCCGCGACCTCCGTCGCCGGTCTCGGCACCACCGTGGCCGCCGGCGCCGCCGTCACCGCCCGAGCCGGTCTGGCTGCCCGCACCGCCGTTACCGGCGTCGCCGCCGTTGCCGTTGTTGCCGGCATTGCCACCGGCACCGCCGACACCACCGTCACCGGTACCCGT
>NZ_JRMK01000372.1:0-304 GCF_000972925.1 Mycobacterium sp. UM_Kg1
CGTCAGCCCCACTTGGCGGCTTCGGCGGTGTCGCGCGCGTTCATCATCAAGGTGTTGGTCTCGTGCGTGGTGGCCATCGCCCGATACGCCAGCACCAACTCCTCCATCGCCTGGTTCCACTGCGCCTGCCACGCCTGATACGTCATCGACGTATCGCCGTGCCACGCCGCCGACAACGCCGCCTGCTCACTGGCGATATCAGCACCCACGGCCTGCAACGTCCCGGCGTAGGTGTTCATCTCCGCGGCATGCGCCAGCATCGCCGGGTAGTTGTACATAATCTGCGACATCAGAATGTTCTCCT
>NZ_JRMK01000373.1:0-295 GCF_000972925.1 Mycobacterium sp. UM_Kg1
CAAGGCCCTGCAGGCCCGCCGTCGAACCCGTGCCCCCGGCACCACCAGCGCCACCAGCACCACCATTGGTTCCCGACTCACCCGCACCACCGTCGCCACCGGCCACCACCGCGTCAGCACCGGCCTTACCGGTGTAGCCGGCACCACCCTTACCGCCGTCGCCACCAGCACCACCAACACCGTCAGTGGCCCGACCGCCACCAACATTCAGACCACCCTGGCCACCGTTACCACCGGCACCACCAGCACCACCATTGCCACCCGAGACACCCGCACTGGTCGAGGCAGCACCGGC
>NZ_JRMK01000374.1:0-291 GCF_000972925.1 Mycobacterium sp. UM_Kg1
GGCGACACCACTTTGGTCGGCTTGCTGGACGGGGTGGGCTTGGGCGGTCTGGACGTCGGGGCGCTGCTGGGGGCGGTCGGGTTGGGCGGCACCACGTTGCCCGACTTGATCGAGGATCTGGGGATGGGCGACACCACGCTCACCGGGCTGTTGGACGGTCTGGGGCTGGGTGAGATGACCCTGCCCGGGCTGCTCAGTGGTGCGGGCCTGGGGCATATGACGCTGCCCGGGCTGCTGGACGGCGTCGGGTTGGGCGACACCACTTTGGTCGGCTTGCTGGACGGGGTGGGC
>NZ_JRMK01000375.1:0-279 GCF_000972925.1 Mycobacterium sp. UM_Kg1
AGTCGCCGGCGCGGATCGCGGCGACCGCGGGGGTGCTGGCGCAGTGGCTGGCCACCGACGGCGCCGAGGCCACCCTGGCCGACGTCGCAGCGACCCTGCGCGAACGGCGAAGCCGGTTCAAATACATCGCACAGGTTTGCGCCCGGGACACCGAGCAGGCCATCGCGGGGCTGAACGCGCTGGCCGCAGCCGAGTCCGCCCCCGGCGTCATCGAGCCCCGGCCGCGGACGGCGACGTCCCGGCCGGTGTTTGTGTTTTCGGGTCAGGGTTCGCATTGGG
>NZ_JRMK01000376.1:0-270 GCF_000972925.1 Mycobacterium sp. UM_Kg1
GACATGACGAAGACCTCCGAGTGAAGTGCGAGCTGCTGAAGAACGCACTACTCACTCCGGAGGTCTTCGTGTCCCACCGTAACGCCCCCTTGTCTGAAACCGGTCGCCTGCGGCTGGCTCGCTGCGTCGTCGATGAGGGGGGGACGCTTCGGCGAGCTGCTGAACGCTTCCAGGTCGCAGTCACTACCGCTGCACGGTGGGCGGCCCGTTACCGCGAACTGGGCGTTGCCGGCATGGCTGACCGCAGCTCACGGCCCCACCGCAGCCCCC
>NZ_JRMK01000377.1:0-269 GCF_000972925.1 Mycobacterium sp. UM_Kg1
GATGCTGCGCGAACGGTTCGGGGTCTCCGAGCGGCGAGCCTGCACGGTGGTCGGCCTGCACCGGTCCACGATGCGCCTGACGCCGGCCTCGATCAACGATGCCGAAGACCAGCTGCGGGCCTGGCTGCGGACGTTCTCCACCGACCGGCCCCGCTGGGGATGGCGGCGAGCGGCGATCGCAGCCCGCAAGGCCGGCTGGCTGACCAACAACAAGCGCATCCGACGGCTATGGCGCGAGGAGGGCCTGCGGGTTCCGCAGCGGCGCAGGA
>NZ_JRMK01000378.1:0-264 GCF_000972925.1 Mycobacterium sp. UM_Kg1
CGGCCGCACCACCGAGGCCGACGGCAGCCCCAACCTCGGCTACAAGGTCCGCCCCAAGGGCGGCTACTTCCCCGTCGCCCCCACCGACCAGTACGTCGACCTGCGCGACGCCATGTCGACCAACCTCACCAACGCCGGCTTCACCGTCGAACGCGGCCACCACGAGGTCGGCACCGGCGGGCAGACCGAGATCAACTACAAGTTCAACACCCTGTTGCACGCCGCCGACGACCTGATGCTGTTCAAGTACATCATCAAGAACAC
>NZ_JRMK01000379.1:0-260 GCF_000972925.1 Mycobacterium sp. UM_Kg1
GCCAACGCCTGGTTCAACGAATCCGGCGGCTTCACAGTGCGAACGGTCTTGACCGACAACGGGTCCTGCTACCGATCACACGCCTTCAACGACACCCTTGGCGACATCGAGCACCGCCGGACCCGACCCTATCGCCCGCAAACCAACGGCAAAGTGGAGAGATTTCACCGAACCCTGGCCGACGAATGGGCCTACGCCCGGCTCTACACCAGCGACGCTGAACGCTGCGCCGAGTTCCCCCGATGGCTCCACACCTACAA
>NZ_JRMK01000380.1:0-260 GCF_000972925.1 Mycobacterium sp. UM_Kg1
GCCAACGCCTGGTTCAACGAATCCGGCGGCTTCACAGTGCGAACGGTCTTGACCGACAACGGGTCCTGCTACCGATCACACGCCTTCAATGACGCCCTTGGCGACATCGAGCACCGCCGGACCCGACCCTATCGCCCGCAAACCAACGGCAAAGTGGAGAGATTTCACCGGACCCTGGCCGACGAATGGGCCTACGCCCGGCTCTACACCAGCGACGCTGAACGCTGCGCCGAGTTCCCCCGATGGCTCCACACCTACAA
>NZ_JRMK01000381.1:0-257 GCF_000972925.1 Mycobacterium sp. UM_Kg1
GCCGCCAACACGTCATCCTCGGACAACCCGTTCTTATCCAAGGTCACCGTGCCCTTACGACTGAACAGATACGCCACCGACCCCGGATCGGCCATCGCCCCACCATTGCGCGTCATCGCCACCCGCACCTCACTGGCAGCACGATTGCGGTTATCGGTCAAACACTCGATCAACACCGCCACCCCATTAGGCCCATACCCCTCATAGGTGATCGTCTGATAATCCGCCCCACCGGCTTCCTCACCAGCACCACGCTT
>NZ_JRMK01000382.1:0-257 GCF_000972925.1 Mycobacterium sp. UM_Kg1
GCCGCCAACACGTCATCCTCGGACAACCCGTTCTTATCCAAGGTCACCGTGCCCTTACGACTGAACAGATACGCCACCGACCCCGGATCAGCCATCGCCCCACCATTGCGCGTCATCGCCACCCGCACCTCACTGGCAGCCCGATTGCGGTTATCGGTCAAACACTCAATCAACACCGCCACCCCATTAGGCCCATACCCCTCATAGGTGATCGTCTGATAATCCGCCCCACCGGCTTCCTCACCAGCACCACGCTT
>NZ_JRMK01000383.1:0-257 GCF_000972925.1 Mycobacterium sp. UM_Kg1
CAAGAACACCGCCTGGGCCCACGGCAAGACCGTCACCTTCATGCCCAAGCCGCTGTTCGGCGACAACGGCTCGGGCATGCACGTCCACCTGTCGTTGTGGCAGGACGGCGAGCCGCTGTTCTACGACGAGTCCGGTTATGCCGGGCTGTCGGACACCGCACGCCACTGCATCGGCGGCATCCTGCATCACGCCCCGTCGCTGCTGGCGTTCACCAACCCCACCATCAACTCCTACAAGCGCCTGGTTCCCGGCTACG
>NZ_JRMK01000384.1:0-255 GCF_000972925.1 Mycobacterium sp. UM_Kg1
TCAGTTCGACACCACCGCCGACGGGCGCACTTTGAAGATGCTCAACGTGATCGACGAGTTCACCCGCGAAGCCTTGGCGATCCACGTCGACCGGGCCATCAACGCCGACGGCGTCGTCGACGTCCTCGACCGCCTGGCCCTGATGCACGGAGCACCGAACTACGTACGGTTCGACAACGGGCCCGAGTTCATCGCCCACGCGGTCAACGACTGGTGCCGGTTCAACGGCACCGGCTCGCTGTTCATCGACCCCGG
>NZ_JRMK01000385.1:0-252 GCF_000972925.1 Mycobacterium sp. UM_Kg1
GCCCAGATCGGTCAACAACCCCGGCAGCGTCGCGTCGCCCAGACCCAGATTGGCCAACAGACCCGACAGCGTGAAGTTGCCGGTCCCCAGACCACTGAGCAGCTCGCCCAGCGTCAGATCTCCCACGCCCAGGTTGCCGAGCACCCCCGCGAGCGTGACATCACCCAGACCCAGGCTCTCCAGCAGGCCGGGAAGGAAAAAGCCGCCGATGCCGAAGTTGCCCAGCAGGCCCGCAAGAGTCGCGTCGCCCAG
>NZ_JRMK01000386.1:0-250 GCF_000972925.1 Mycobacterium sp. UM_Kg1
TGCGCACGTTGGCCGCCCAGTAGTCCGCATCGAGCACCGGGGTGGGACCGGCCGGATCGACGACGGTGGAATAGAAGGGAATCTGCGGGACCTGCGGCCGCAACCCGGCCAACTCCGCCCGCAACTCCTCAAGAATCGGGTCCATGAACGCGGTATGCGAAGCCACCTCCATATTGACCCGCCGCGCAAACCGCTCCGCGCCGGCCACCGCAGCGATCACCGCATCCACCTGCGCAGGAGCACCGGCCAC
>NZ_JRMK01000387.1:0-250 GCF_000972925.1 Mycobacterium sp. UM_Kg1
CGGCCGCACCACCGAGGCCGACGGCAGCCCCAACCTCGGCTACAAGGTCCGCCCCAAGGGCGGCTACTTCCCCGTCGCCCCCACCGACCGGTTCGTCGACCTGCGCGACGCCATGTCGACCAACCTCACCAACGCCGGCTTCACCGTCGAACGCGGCCACCACGAGGTCGGCACGGGCGGGCAGACCGAGATCAACTACAAGTTCAACACCCTGTTGCACGCCGCCGACGACCTGATGCTGTTCAAGTAC
>NZ_JRMK01000388.1:0-246 GCF_000972925.1 Mycobacterium sp. UM_Kg1
ATCGCTGTTGATGAAGTTGTCGACGCCCGTGTGGATCGGGGTGTAAATCCACTCATCGAACAACTCGGTCAAACCCACCGGCGACGCCAACGCCGCCAACGGTTCACCCAAACCATCCAGATTGGCCCACGCAGCATCCCAATGCGCCGGGTCGAAGAAGGTGCTCCACGCCGTGGCGTCGGTGAACGCATCCCAGTCGACGCCGCTGGTCGCCGCGTCCACAAACGGCGAGAACAGCTGGTCGAA
>NZ_JRMK01000389.1:0-244 GCF_000972925.1 Mycobacterium sp. UM_Kg1
GTTCCTTGAGGCGTTTGGCGTCGCTGGCCTTCATGCCGCCGTACTGGGCGACCCAGCGATGCCAGGTCGATTCGGTGATCTCCAGGTGCTGGCACACCTCGCAGAGCTCCTGGCCGGTTCCGAGGAGCTTGTTGCCCTCGGCGAGCTTGCGGATTATCTGATCCGGCGTATGCCGCCGGCGCTTCTTGGCTGCCATGTCGTTGCCGATTCTTCCTGCCCGAACACCGGGCATCAGAGTCGCACA
>NZ_JRMK01000390.1:0-244 GCF_000972925.1 Mycobacterium sp. UM_Kg1
CCGCCAACATGTCCCCGACCAGATCCACGCCCGCAGCCGCAGCCACCGGCGCGGCCGGCGCGGGCGCGACGGCAACCGGAGCAGCAGGCGCCGGCGCGACCGGAGCGGCAGGTGCCGGCGCGGCGGGAGTCACCGGCGCGGCCGCCGGACCCATCAGCGACTGCAGGTAGTCGACGATCTCGCGCAGCGTCACCAACGACGCCATGGTCGCGGTGTCGACCTCCGGCAACGACGGCACCCGCTC
>NZ_JRMK01000391.1:0-239 GCF_000972925.1 Mycobacterium sp. UM_Kg1
CAGAACGCCTGGATCGAATCGTTCAACGGCCGCCTGCGCGACGAGCTGCTCAACTCCTGGCGCTTCGACTCCCTGCAAGAAGCCCGCGTCATCATCGAAGACTGGCGGATCGACTACAACGCCAACCGACCGCATTCGGCCCCCCGCGGACTCAGTCCCGCCGAGTTCGCCCTAAAGTGGACCACGACCCACCAACCCCAAGCCGCATAGCGACTGGACCATCAATCGGGTCCCCCTCA
>NZ_JRMK01000392.1:0-237 GCF_000972925.1 Mycobacterium sp. UM_Kg1
GTCGACGATCTCGCGCAGCGTCACCAACGACGCCATGGTCGCGGTGTCGACCTCCGGCAACGACGGCACCCGCTCCTGCACCGCCGACAGGATCTCCACCCGCTTGATCGAGTCGATCCCCAGATCGGCCTCCAGCGCCATCGACAGTTCCAGCATCTCCACCGGATAGCCGGTCTTGTCGGCAACCACCGCCAACATGTCCCCGACCAGATCCACGCCCGCAGCCGCAGCCACCGG
>NZ_JRMK01000393.1:0-236 GCF_000972925.1 Mycobacterium sp. UM_Kg1
GACGAACCACTGTTCGACGACAACGAGTACACCGCCAACGTGGATCGGGTCATCCCGGCGATGCTGGGCCTGTCGGCGCTGATCGGCTCAAGGCGGCCCCCGGCCGGGTTGTCGGCGACCGACCTGGCCGCCTGGAGCTATGAGGGGCACACCCACTACCTGCTCATCGACGATGTCGACGCCATCCCCGACACCCCGGCCCTGACCGGGCCCTACGCCGGGCAACGGCCGTGGAC
>NZ_JRMK01000394.1:0-236 GCF_000972925.1 Mycobacterium sp. UM_Kg1
GACGAACCACTGTTCGACGACAACGAGTACACCGCCAACGTGGATCGGGTCATCCCGGCGATGCTGGGCCTGTCGGCGCTGATCGGCTCCCGGCGGCCCCCGGCCGGGTTGTCGGCGACCGACCTGGCCGCCTGGAGCTATGAGGGTCACACCCACTACCTGCTCATCGACGATGTCGACGCCATCCCCGACACCCCGGCCCTGACCGGGCCCTACGCCGGGCAACGGCCGTGGAC
>NZ_JRMK01000395.1:0-230 GCF_000972925.1 Mycobacterium sp. UM_Kg1
ATGCGTGCGATGGCCGGCCGGTTCGATGTGCACGCGCAGACCGTTGAGGACGAGGCTCGCCGGATGTGGGCGTCGTCGACCAACATCTCCGGTGCCGGCTGGGGTGGTCTGGCGGAGCGGACGTCGATGGACACCATGGGTCAGATGCAGACCGCGTTCCGCAACATCGTGACCATGCTGCACAGCGTGCGCGACGGCTTGATCCGCGACGCCAACCACTACGAGCAGCA
>NZ_JRMK01000396.1:0-230 GCF_000972925.1 Mycobacterium sp. UM_Kg1
TTCACCTGCGCCATGTCCAGCAACGCATTCACCCGCGCCGCCATCGCCACAAACCGCGCATGCGACCCCTGAAACGCCGCCGCCGCCTCACCGACGTGAAACGCCTGCGCCGACAACGCCGCCTGCTCCGCCTGCGCCATCGTCGACCGCATCAACGCCGCCTTGGCGCCGAACGCCGACTCCGAGGCCACCAACTGCGGAATATGCGCATCCAACAAGCTCATCTCCAC
>NZ_JRMK01000397.1:0-228 GCF_000972925.1 Mycobacterium sp. UM_Kg1
GTAGAACGAGCCGTTGATCTGGGAGTCGAAGCTCACCGAGTCGAAGATGTAGAACTCGGCTTCGGCGCCGAAGTAGGCGGTGTCGGCGATGCCGGTGCTGGTGAGGTAGTTCTCGGCTTTGCGGGCGATGTTGCGCGGGTCACGCGAGTAGGGCTCGCGGGTGAACGGGTCATGGACGAAGAAGTTCAGGTTCAGCGTCTTGGCGGCCCGGAACGGGTCGATGCGGGC
>NZ_JRMK01000398.1:0-226 GCF_000972925.1 Mycobacterium sp. UM_Kg1
GAACGCCAGGTAGGGGTTGCCCGAGGAGTCCGGGCAGCGGAACTCCAGGCGCTTGGCCTTGGGGTTGGTGCCGGTGATCGGGATGCGCACGCAGGCCGAGCGGTTGCGCTGGCTGTAGACCAGGTTGATCGGGGCCTCGTAGCCGGGAACCAGGCGCTTGTAGGAGTTGATGGTGGGGTTGGTGAACGCCAGCAGCGACGGGGCGTGATGCAGGATGCCGCCGATG
>NZ_JRMK01000399.1:0-224 GCF_000972925.1 Mycobacterium sp. UM_Kg1
CAACGGCAGCGTCGAACCCGACAGCAACGTCAACGAACTGGTGCTCGCCCCCGCGGGCTTACTCCACTGCGCGCACGTCACCGGCGCCGACACACCGTCGACCACATGCACCGGCCGCTCCGGGAAACGCGACACATCCAAGCCCCGCGACACCGGCAACCGCGCAATGTCATCAGCCCCCAACACCGGCGGCCGCTCCAAACCATACGAATCGGTGTTACGCA
>NZ_JRMK01000400.1:0-223 GCF_000972925.1 Mycobacterium sp. UM_Kg1
TGGCGTCGCCGGTGGGTTTGACCGAGTTGTTCGATGAGTGGATTTACACCCCGATCCACACGGGCGTCGACAACTTCATCAACAGCGATCTGGGTCTGCAGGTCGGTGGCTTGGTCAACCAGTTGTTGGGTTCATATGCGATCGGGGACGGCGCGGACGGTACTGCGGAGAATCCTGACGGCGGTGCCGGTGGGTGGTTGTTCGGTGATGGTGGTGCCGGTTA
>NZ_JRMK01000401.1:0-223 GCF_000972925.1 Mycobacterium sp. UM_Kg1
TAACCGGCACCACCATCACCGAACAACCACCCACCGGCACCGCCGTCAGGATTCTCCGCAGTACCGTCCGCGCCGTCCCCGATCGCATACGAACCCAACAACTGGTTGACCAACCCACCGACCTGCAGACCGAAATCGCTGTTGATGAAGTTGTCGACGCCCGTGTGGATCGGGGTGTAAATCCACTCATCGAACAACTCGGTCAAACCCACCGGCGACGCCA
>NZ_JRMK01000402.1:0-221 GCF_000972925.1 Mycobacterium sp. UM_Kg1
CTGGCCTTCATGCCGCCGTACTGGGCGACCCAGCGATGCCAGGTCGATTCGGTGATCTCCAGGTGCCGGCACACCTCGCAGAGCTCCTGGCCGGTTCCGAGGAGCTTGTTGCCCTCGGCGAGCTTGCGGATGATCTGATCCGGCGTATGCCGCCGGCGCTTCTTGGCTGCCATGTCGTTGCCGATTCTTCCTGCCCGAACACCGGGCATCAGAGTCGCACA
>NZ_JRMK01000403.1:0-217 GCF_000972925.1 Mycobacterium sp. UM_Kg1
AGTACCCGCAGATCGCGCAGGCAAGCGGTATCGCCAACCCCGATCTGATCCATCCCGGTCAGGAGCTGACGATTCCCTGATCGCCGCGCGACGCTGACGCGGCGGCCCGGATCCCCTGAGGGCCGGGCCGCCGCGCTATGCCATGGTGTCCTGGTCTGGCTGGACCGATGCCGGTCCTCAAACGATAGGAGTCGACGCTTGCACGGGCTCGTTGCGC
>NZ_JRMK01000404.1:0-215 GCF_000972925.1 Mycobacterium sp. UM_Kg1
CCATTGCCACCACGCGTGCCATCCGCGCCGGGCTCATCCCCGTTTGCGCCGTTGAAACCGTTGCCGCCACGGCCACCCAAACCACCGGCACCACCATCACCGGTCGCAGCCAGCGAACCATCGGTGTTCAGACCGCCCTTACCACCGTTACCACCGGCACCACCGGCACCACCGGCGGTGCCGTCCACCGCACCCGCAGTGCCGTTGACACCGTC
>NZ_JRMK01000405.1:0-215 GCF_000972925.1 Mycobacterium sp. UM_Kg1
CCCGGCAGCCAGCACGTCGTGCACGATCGCCTGGTGCTCGGCCTCCAACGACGCCGCCTGGGCACGAATCAACGCACCGTGGGCATTGACATCACCGAACTGGTAGTTAATCGACATCTTCCGTGATTCTCCCTCTTGCTCTAGCTGCCCGACAGGATCTGCTGGGACGCAGCTTCCTGCTGCTCGTAGTGGTTGGCGTCGCGGATCAAGCCGTC
>NZ_JRMK01000406.1:0-214 GCF_000972925.1 Mycobacterium sp. UM_Kg1
GACGGCTTGATCCGCGACGCCAACCACTACGAGCAGCAGGAAGCTGCGTCCCAGCAGATCCTGTCGGGCAGCTAGAGCAAGAGGGAGAACCACGCAGATGTCGATTAACTACCAGTTCGGTGATATCAATGCCCACGGTGCGTTGATTCGTGCCCAGGCGGCGTCGTTGGAGGCCGAGCACCAGGCGATCGTGCACGACGTGCTGGCTGCCGGG
>NZ_JRMK01000407.1:0-213 GCF_000972925.1 Mycobacterium sp. UM_Kg1
AGGAACAGATCACCGAGTTCCGTGACGCCGGTCCGGAAGCCGTCGACGAAGCCGTCGCCCGCGCCAAGGCGGCCTACCAGTCCGGCGGGGGGACCGACCTCCCGGCTCGCCAGCGCGCCAAGGGGCTGTGGAAGCTCGCAGACCTCATCGACGAGCACGCCGAGGCGTTCGCCGAGCTGGAATCGCTGGACTCGGGCATGCCGCCGGCCCAGT
>NZ_JRMK01000408.1:0-213 GCF_000972925.1 Mycobacterium sp. UM_Kg1
AGGAACAGATCACCGAGTTCCGTGACGCCGGTCCGGAAGCCGTCGACGAAGCCGTCGCCCGCGCCAAGGCGGCCTACCAGTCCGGCGGGTGGACCGACCTCCCGGCTCGCCAGCGCGCCAAGGTGCTGTGGAAGCTCGCAGACCTCATCGACGAGCACGCCGAGGCGTTCGCCGAGCTGGAATCGCTGGACTCGGGCATGCCGCCGGCCCAGT
>NZ_JRMK01000409.1:0-210 GCF_000972925.1 Mycobacterium sp. UM_Kg1
GGGCCTGATCAGCCACGCCCCGCAAGGCGTGCATCACGGCGCCCCGGAGAAAGCCCGGGAGCGGGCACGCCGCAAATTCGACGACTACGCCCGGGTGGACTGGCAGGTCATCGCCATCGACCCCCGCCGCCGCCTCATCCCCTCCCCCGAAGTACTGGCCGCCGACTTAGGACAACACGCATGACCGCCAAGCACGACTATGAACGAATC
>NZ_JRMK01000410.1:0-207 GCF_000972925.1 Mycobacterium sp. UM_Kg1
GAGGCTCGCCGGATGTGGGCGTCGTCGACCAACATCTCGGGTGCCGGCTGGGGTGGTCTGGCGGAGCGGACGTCGATGGACACCATGGGGCAGATGCAGACCGCGTTCCGCAACATCGTGAACATGCTGCACGGTGTGCGCGACGGTCTGATCCGCGACGCCAACCACTACGAGCAGCAGGAAGCTGCGTCGCAGCAGATCCTGTCG
>NZ_JRMK01000411.1:0-205 GCF_000972925.1 Mycobacterium sp. UM_Kg1
CGGCGCTGCGCTTGCGGTTCGGGGTCAGAAGTTTCCCGCCCCGATCTCCTTGAGCATGTCGATGTCGAGGGCCTGGTTGGCGACCAGCTTCTTGAGCCGGGCGTTCTCGGCCTCGAGTTCCTTGAGGCGTTTGGCGTCGCTGGCCTTCATGCCGCCGTACTGGGCGACCCAGCGATGCCAGGTCGATTCGGTGATCTCCAGGTGC
>NZ_JRMK01000412.1:0-203 GCF_000972925.1 Mycobacterium sp. UM_Kg1
CGCCGCGCACGAATCCGTCGGCGTCGGCGTCGAAAGCGTGGCACGCCCCGGTGGTCGAGAGCGCCCCGCTCTGGTCGAAGCCCCGGAACCCCGCCGGGGACATGAGCAGGTTCCCCCCGCCGGCGATCGCGGTCTCGCTCTCCCCGCTACGCAGACTCCGGCACGCCAGGTGCAGTGCGACCAGCGAGGACGAGCACGCGGTG
>NZ_JRMK01000413.1:0-203 GCF_000972925.1 Mycobacterium sp. UM_Kg1
CACCGCGTGCTCGTCCTCGCTGGTCGCACTGCACCTGGCGTGCCGGAGTCTGCGTAGCGGGGAGAGCGAGACCGCGATCGCCGGCGGGGTGAACCTGCTCATGTCCCCGGCGGTGTTCCGGGGCTTCGACCAGAGCGGGGCGCTCTCGACCACCGGGGCGTGCCACGCTTTCGACGCCGACGCCGACGGATTCGTGCGCGGCG
>NZ_JRMK01000414.1:0-203 GCF_000972925.1 Mycobacterium sp. UM_Kg1
CCAACGACGCCGCCTGGGCACGAATCAACGCACCGTGGGCATCCACATCACCGAACTGGTAGTTAATCGACATCTTCCGTGGTCTCCTTTTCGCTCTAACTGGCTCTAGCTGCCCGACAGGATCTGCTGCGACGCAGCTTCCTGCTGCTCGTAGTGGTTGGCGTCGCGGATCAGACCGTCGCGCACACCGTGCAGCATGTTCA